>HF986304.1:0-2731 GCA_000432655.1 Bacteroides sp. CAG:1060 | reverse complement strand
TGCCTTGAGTACCCACCACATCCTTATTGATGTATCCTACAGGCTTGCGCAGCTGGTCTGCGTTGGGTACGCCTCCGAATATGGCACCTACGCCTTTTCCTAGTCCCCTTTGTACTTTGCTCATATCGTCTCTCTGTTATGTTCCATTACCTCATGTGCGAGGTTCAGGTAGTTGTTGGATCCGTTGCACATGACATCATACAGGATTATCGGCTTACCATGTGAGGGCGCTTCGCTCAAACGGATATTTCGCTGAATGACAGTATTGAAAACCATATCCTTGAAATGCTCGCGAAGCTCGGCGAGAACCTGGCTGTGTACCTTGGTCCTGCCGTCGAACATGGTGACTAAAAATCCTTCTATGGCAAGGTCCTGATTGGACTCGCTCTGCACTAGCCTGATGGTCTGAAGAAGCTTTCCAAGGCCCTCGAGAGCAAAGAACTCCGGCTGGACCGGTATCATCACCGAGTCCGCGGCTGTCAGAGAATTGACCGTGATGATGCCAAGCGAAGGAGAACAGTCTATGATAATATAGTCATAGTTGTCGCGTATAGGAGCAAGAGCGTCTTTCATGACGGATTCTCTGTTTTCGAAATTGTGGAGCTCGATTTCCGCTCCTACGAGATTGATATGAGACGGTATCATCTGAAGATGGTCCACCTCTGTCTGAATCAGGGCATCCGTGATATCAATCTCCCCTATCAACACTTCATACAATGTCCTTTTCTCATCGTTGTCCGGAGAGAAATTGAGGCCCGATGTGGTGTTGGCCTGAGGATCCGCATCAATTATGAGCACATTCTTTTCCAGTACCGCAAGGGACGCGGCGAGGTTTATGGCCGTTGTGGTCTTACCTACTCCGCCTTTCTGGTTGGCTATTGCTATGACTTTTCCCATAATCATGTATTCAAAGGATACAAATTTAACAAATATTCCGTAAATTTGTAGTATGTCAGATATTAAATCCGATTATTATTTCATCGTGAATCCGCGTGCCGGTTCCGGTAAGACGATGTACAAATGGCTTCCTGTCGAGAAAAGACTGGAGATGCTCGGAATATCTTTTGTCACGGAGATGACTGACCATAAGCGCCACGCTATGGAACTGGCGTGGGATGCTGCCGGACATGGTTACCGCCGCATAATTGCTGTCGGAGGAGACGGCTCCCTTCATGAAGTATATAACGGAGTGTGCAAATGGTGTTTCGCACATGGAGTGCCTACGGAAGAGTTCTATATCGGTGTGATTCCGATAGGTTCCGGAAACGATTGGATAAAAACCCTTGGTGTTTCAAATGATGTAGATGAGGCTCTGGATGCGGTGCTCAGCGGCGGACATCTGCTGATGGACGTAATCAGGATGAAGTGTGACGGAGGCAAGTCTCTGTACATGACCAATGTCGGCGGAGTAGGGTTTGACTCTCATGTGTGCCAAAGGGTCAATTGTCAGAAAGAGAGCGGAAAGCGCGGACGGTATATCTATCTCAACGCCCTGTACCACACCATTATGAATCTGCATCGAATCAACGTATCCTGCTATGCCGATGACGAACTGGTCTTTTCCGGCAGGTGCTATTCCGTGGCTTTCGGCAACGGGAAATATTCCGGCGGCGGCATGAGACAGGTTCCTCTGGCGGACATGAACGATGGTCTGATAGACTATATGATAGTGCCGGAAATATCTCTTATGGACATCCTGAAGCAGGTTCCCCGGCTGTTCAACGGCACGCTCCACAAATCCGACAAGGTGGTATGCGGACAGTGTAAATCGTTTAAAATGATGCCATTGGACAAGGACTCCGCCGATGTCATAGAACTGGACGGAGAGCTTGTGGGAAGGATTCCAGCCAACTTCGAATATACCGGACAGAAAATCCGGGTGATGAAAAAAGCTGATACCTGCTCCCGCAAGTAGTCCGGATCCTATTGTTGCAATGCCGCCCAGAGCGTATTCTTAAGCTCCGCAAGACCTTCTCCCGTGGAAGAAGATATGAAGACATGCGGTATCTTCTTTGGAAGATGCCTGGCGATGTCTTTTTCTATATCGCTGTCTATGAGGTCGCATTTGGTGACGGCAAGCACTCTTTGCTTGGTCAGAAGCTCCGGGTTGTACATTTTGAGTTCGTTCAGAAGGGTCTTGTATGCACCCGGAATATCCTCTTCTTCAACGCTTACCATGAACAGGAGCACGGAATTGCGCTCGATGTGTCTCAGGAACCGGATTCCTATACCTTTTCCTTCATGGGCGCCTTCGATAATGCCCGGTATATCCGCCATCACGAATGACTTGCCGTCGTGGTAACTGACGATTCCGAGATTGGGCTCAAGAGTGGTGAATGCGTAGGAAGCGATTTTGGGTTTCGCCGCAGTGATGGAACTGAGCAGCGTGGATTTGCCGGCATTAGGG
The DNA here is from genome assembly GCA_000432655.1 of Bacteroides sp. CAG:1060. Taxonomy (GTDB): domain Bacteria; phylum Bacteroidota; class Bacteroidia; order Bacteroidales; family UBA932; genus Cryptobacteroides. Next base: position 324 of record HF986304.1, on the reverse strand, counting down.
AATCCGACAAGCCCTACATCCGCAAGCAGCTTCAACTCAAGTATATATATACCCTCCTGTCCGTCTTCTCCAGGCTGGGCATAACGAGGTGTCTGCTGGGTTGAAGACTTGAAATTGCTGTTGCCCAGTCCTCCCCTTCCTCCTTTGCACAGAATCTTCTCTTCTCCCGCTTCCACAAGTTCGAACAGCGTGTCGCCCGTCTCGGCATCTTTGACTACAGTCCCGACCGGTACGTCAAGATATATATCGGCACCATTCTTTCCATGGCAGTTGGCAGCGCCGCCCTTCTCTCCGTCATCGGCTTTGATATGCTTGCGATATTTG
>HF986303.1 GCA_000432655.1 Bacteroides sp. CAG:1060 | reverse complement strand
GGCGCCGGTATCAGATACAGTTTCCCTTTGTATTTTGTCATTTTCAATTCTTATTATTGTCTGTTCCTTTGCTGCAGTATTCGGAGTTTCTTCGGTGTCGTTAGGCCCGAACAGGCTGCGGAGCAACTCGCGGAATTTGCCGAATTCCTTCTGGTAGCTCACACCCATTCCGTTGCGCTGGGACAGGTCAAGGTAGCTGGAATACTCGTCTGCCGAATGCGAGAAGAGGTTGAACCTGAACTTGCCTTCCGGGTCGAGCTTGATCTGGATGTCGAGGTCTCCTATAATATCCGAATTGCGGGCGTTGTTGTACTTTCTGTTGGCTACACTTCCGCCCACGATGACCCTGTCGTTGAACAGCTGGGTGGAGATAGCCACGTCAAATACGTTGTTGCCGTCAGAAAGGCCCTGATATCCGATACCTACGTCGAGCGGGATATCGAGTTTCTGAAGAATGGAGTTCAGCTGGTTGGCCATGAGTCCGGTGACGTTGGAGAGGAGCACGTCGCTGCCGTTGAACACTCCGGAACTCTCGTCAGGGATGAACGATCCCATCAGAAGAAGTGCCATGAACTGCTTCTGAAGCTTGTCTTCCGTAGCCAGTGCCGCTTCTACCTGCGATCTGGTCGTAGGGTTGAGGTCTGGCACATTGATGCTGAATTTGATGCTCGGATTCCGGAGTCTGTCGCCTATGATTATACCGCATTCCACGGCTCTCTTAATGCCGTCGTTTTTCGTATCCGGCATCAGCGGACGTCTTTTTTCGTATCCGGCATCAGCGGAGCGATGGAAGTCTTGAGGTTGTAATTGGCGGTGACGTCCAGTTCCGTGTCCATAAGCGGACCTCCGAATTTCACCGAACTTCCGTTCTGTATGGTGAATTCCTTGGAGACGATACCCGGGATGGCGAACTGATAGTTCCCTTCACTGATGATAAAGTCTCCGTTGAGGTTGAAAATCGCCTTTGACGGACGGGTTGCCAGCGAGATGTTTCCGAATCCGCTGAACGATGCCATGTTGCCTCCGTTCTTGTCTATCTCTATGAAGGCTTTAACCCCCGGATTGATGCCTACGTCGGCTCGTATGTAGATGTCTGATTTTGCTGTCTTATGTGGACTGACGGTTCTCATCATTTCTTCATACGGGTCAAGATCTTCCTGCTTTTGGGTAAATGAGAGCAGATTGCTGCTTGAAGAGCCCGCTATGCCATCAGTAAGGGCGTGGATGTGTCCGTTGCCTACCGTGTAGATGTTTCCGTCTATTCCAAGAGTATTCAGCGGTCCGCTTATAGTGGCGCTTCCTCCCATTCGAAGCAGGCCATAGACGGAACGGTTATTGCCTTCCTGAGCATCCAGAACCTTTATGGAAGAGAGGTCGAGTTTGGAGTCGAGCCTGAAATTCTGGAAGTTCTCGAACATCAGTGCACCGCTGAACGTTGCGCTTCCGTTCTCGTTGTCCCGGATGGACAGGTCATTGAAGCGTATTCCGGAATTGTCAAGTTGCAGCGGTCCGTTGACGGTGTATTCAACCCCCGTCATCCCGACTTTGAGAATAAGATCCTCCACGCGGAAGTTGCGGCTTGAGGTGGAGAGACGGTTCGGCGGTCCC
>HF986302.1:45828-47474 GCA_000432655.1 Bacteroides sp. CAG:1060 | reverse complement strand
AACGTATCTTCCTCCGCTTCCGGAATGTTCGACATCACGGCCGTGAATTCCACATCCGGACTGTCCGCCCTCTCTACTTCACAGCCCGAAAACTTCAGTCCGAGCGCATCCACATACTCCGAAGCGGCCTGCACCGAGTGATAGAATGCCGCCATGCACCCTACCATGTCGCCGTTTATCTTCCACCGCGCCTCAAGACTCAGGTCTCCTACCGTAAACTTGCCTTTCTTCCACAATGCGTCCACCAGGGCGGAGCCTGCACGCATACGCGTATATGCCTCGGCATAAGACAAAGGGAAACGGTCCATATCCCCGGACATCTTCCCAAGAAACGGGAACGGATCCTCAGATACGGGAACTACCGAACGTCCTACGGATTCAATGGTCTCATCTACAACGACAGCGGGGGTATCGTCCTGCCCACCACAGAGCACACCCTCTTCAGACACGGCTTCAAGAAGTCGGGCCGGTGTGAGTTCCTGCTGTATACCGTCAAGCACATATACAGAGAAAAGTGCGGAAGCTTTTTCAATCATTTTTACACATCAGGTTGTAAAAATAGTTAAATTTGGTGTCAGATGCAAATATCAAAAACATGAAATATACGGAAGAATCATACAACAAAATCATATCAGAGCTGTTCTCCAGACACCCAAGCATCCAGAATGTCGGGTTCGCGCCGGGGGCATACAAGCCCGGTCTTGACGGCATGCTCGCATTCAGCCGGTCCCTTGGTGACCCTTGGAAGCAGTACAAATGCATACATGTCGCCGGGACCAACGGGAAAGGCTCGGTAAGTTCTATGATTGCCGCCGGGCTCGCCTCTCCGGGAATGCGGATCGGACTGTACACCTCGCCTCATCTGACAGATTTCAGAGAGAGGATGAAAATCATCTCCGAAGGCTCCTGGGAAATGCCGCGAAAAGAAGAAATTCTGGAATTTGTGGAAAACTCTTCTCTTGACGGCCTGTCATTTTTCGAGGTCACTACGGGCATGGCGTTCAAGTGGTTTGCAGACAGGCACGTGGATATTGCTGTCATAGAAACAGGCCTTGGAGGCAGACTCGACAGCACCAATATCATCACCCCTATAGCCAGCGTAATCACAAGCATCGGGCTGGACCATTGCGAAATGCTCGGTAGCACCCGGGCCGCAATAGCTCACGAGAAGGCCGGCATATTCAAGCCCGGTGTTCCCGCCATAGTCAGCACAAGGGACCCGGAGACAAAGCCGGTCTTCGAAGAGGTCGCCGCCGAAAAAGGATGTCCCCTTTATTTCGCGGAAGACTACGCCGGAGAACTTTTTGACACCGACCTCAAAGGACCTCATCAGGACGAAAACCTGCGGACCGCCCTGTGTGCGCTCGAAGTCATAGGCGTCCGAGCGTCAAGAGAATCCATTTCTCATACAGCGGCCGTGACAGGCTTTCGGGGCAGATGGGAGAAACTTCTCGACTCGCCTGAGACCATCTGCGACATCGGGCACAATCCGGCAGCGCTTGAATTCAACTTCAGAAGACTGGAGCAGAGCGGGCGTCCTCTTTTTATCGTATATGGAATAATGGCGGACAAGGACATATCGGCCATAAGGCCCCTTATGCCGCAAAACGCCAGATACTATCTCGCCGCACCGGCAATAGCGCGGG
>HF986302.1:16974-45755 GCA_000432655.1 Bacteroides sp. CAG:1060 | reverse complement strand
CCCGCCACAACAGCGTGAAAGAGGCCGTAGAGCACGCCATTTCCGATGCGTCCGGAGTCAAAGACGCTCTCGTATATATAGGAGGAAGCAACTATCTCGTATCGGAATGCATCTTGGAATTTGAACGGCACAAAAACTGAAATTATGCAGAAACATATCATTCTTTTCATTATGGCAGTTATACTATCCGCTACCGCAGCATCCGCCAAAGACAATGGCAACATCCTCAAACTGTGGGACGAATACCGCAGATACGAAAAGCTTGACAGGCCAAAGGATCAGGCTGATGTGCTTCTGAAAATCAAATCCGCAGCCAAAGACAGCCACCGCGCATGGGATTATTACGATGCCTCGCAGCGATATGTACAGGTGTGTTCTTCCATGAACCGCCACCAAAGAGACGAACTTCAGTCACAGATGGACAGAGACATCGCCCAATTCGGATGCCCGGTGATGCTGTACTTCCACAAACGCTTCGACATGGAGACAGAGGACAAGATAGCCTTTGCACAACAGAACGAAGCACTGCTTCAAGGGTCGTACAATCCGGACTTCTACAAGTCCGACTTCGGTCTCGCCCTTCCGGGATACTACGAAATCCTTCCCGGGCTTCTAAAAAACGACTATGACTACATACTCTGGTCTATCTACTTCTGCGACGGCGCGACCGACAAGGTAAATTCCCTGATACACAGAAGGTTCGATTCCGTATATCCGTTTGCGGAGCTGCTCGCATACTGCGAAATCCCGGATGTCCGCACCACATACCATTGCTCGTCGGAGCGGCTTGAGGCCATGAAGCGTTATGCAAGCCGGTATGCCGACAAGGCGGTGTCCCTTATGGCCGCCCACGAACTGCTCAGATGCAATCTCATGGAACTCGACCGGAGCAGTGCAGACGAAGAGCAGTTTAGGGAACTGGACCGCCGGTGCGACAGCCTGATTGCCCGCACAGCACAATTCAAAAAATCAAAGATTGACGCGGACAGAATCATAGCCGCAGCGTGCAGCACCGCCTCTGAGCTGAAAAAAGAGCTGCGCTCCAAAGGGCTGAACGCTGTCGTGGAAGATGATACCCTGAGAATCAGCCTTGTCAATCTTGATGCCGTCAAGGTGGAGATATTCCGAAGCAGCGGGAAATCCCCGATATTCACCATCTTGAAAAATAACGACAGACGCAGTTTCCATGTAGCTGACACCATTTCCCTTCCTCTCGACTTCATGGAAGACGGGGACTATGGAATAAAGTGCAGCCGCGGTAAAATCAAGACAGACATCAGTTACCGCAAGCACAGCATCTCCATTGCGATGGAAAACAGCATCCAAGGGAAACGTTTCTACGCAGCCGACTTCAAGACCGGAGAACCTGTCGCATCATATACTCTCACCATAACGGACGGCAGCGGCAATAAGCTCTGCTCGACCAAGATGAGTTCTTCAGAAGGATTCGCCATTCCTTACGGCATATTCATAAGCAAGGACAAAAGGGTGGTCTATGCCCAGGCCGAATACAGGGACGCCCAAGGGAAACTCCATTCGAGCGATATCATAAGCATGAAGACCGGACGGGCGTACAATTATCCGGACAACTCGAATCCGGGCACCTCATGCATGATTCTGCTGGACAGGAGCGCCTTCAATCCCGGAGAGACAGTTCACTTCAAGGCAATTGCCTACACCGGGACCTATTCCTTCTCCACCGTTGCCAAAGGCACCAGGCTTCAAGCCGTGATCTCTGACCCTGAAGGCAATGAATTTGCCAGGCTGCCTCTTACAACAGATGAGTTCGGAGCGGCAAGCGGTGAATTCTTCCTTGAGAAAGGACACCTCGGGGGCAATTACACGATAGCCGTATCGAAAGCTTCCGACACAATAGGCAGCCGGAGTCTTCGGGTGGACGAGTTCGTGCTCCCTTCTTTCGAATTGAAATGGGACAAGGATGAAAGAATATATTTCCACGGGGACAGAATTCATGCAAGCGGCACGGTCTCAAGCTACAACGGGCACAGTCTGTCCAATGCCAAGGCAAGATACGAAGTAAGCCTCTACTCAGATGTTCTGCAGTCCGGCAATCTGGTTCTTGACAAGAACGGAGCATTTGATATCTATTACACCGGCAGCGACAATATCCGCTACGGGAGCTATGTAGTAAAAGTCACCGTTACAGATGCCTCGGGCGAGACTCTTTCGTTTGAAAAGAGCATATCCTGCCGCAGCGAATGCTGGATGGATGTGGATTTCACCGACACTGACACCGGACGTTTCACCCTCACGGACGGGCACACCGGAACCACCTTGATAAGGGGTGATATCCTCAATCTTGATTACAGCCTCCCGTGGTCTTCGTCAGACTCAAGACCGGGACTTACGCTGAAAAGCACCATCCTGAAGGACGGGGAACCTATTATCGAGCAGGATACCAGGATGGGGAGCAACACCATGGATATCAGCAAACTTGAGTCCGGAGCATACACTCTTCTTACCGAATCCTGCGCATATACGGACAGCGGACGGGAAATAAGGAGCGAGAGAGAGGATACGTTCATCGTTCTTCGGGACAACACCCTCCCGGCAAATATAAAATCGTGCTTTCGCGAAAGCACTGACGGAGAGCTTTCCGTATCCGTCGGCTCCGGGGATGCACCTTTATGGGTGGTTGCGTGCCTCTATGGTGATGCAGCCCCTCTGGAGGGCAGACTTGTAAAGATGGACAAAGGCACACTCGGGACAATATCCTTCGAGCGCAAGCCTTCCTACCCGGCGGCCCTCAGCATAAAGCTGCTGTTTTTCAGAGATTCGCAGTCTTTCAGCTATACCTACAACCCTCCGGTTAAGGAAGCGGCCGCTGACACATGGAACATATCGTTCACCAGATTCCTGGACACTACGGCACCCGGGGCGGAATACAGATTCTGTCTGAAGGGCCCGGTCGATGCGCAATATGCGGTGGGGATTTTCGACAAGGCTTCCGAAACCGTGCGCGGCAACCGCTGGTATAGCGTCTCACCGGCTTCCCGCCCGGTAGCGTCCGTAAGGATCAATTTTGTCACCGGAAGTTACGACTCAAGCTTCGGCTACGGGACGGCAAGGCCTATGTTCAAGTATTCCCGGATGATGATGTCAAGCAATGTCATGATGGATGCGGCCAGCGGGAGTTTCGAAGAAGAAGAAATGACAGACACCAAGGCAGCACCGGAAGGCGCCGCGGAGGCGGAAGATATTGTAGTAGTGCGCAAAGAATTCAACGGTACCCTTGCATGGGAGCCGACCCTTAGGAGCGACGAGAATGGTGAAGTCAGCTTCACTTTCAAGACTTCCGACAAGTTGTCCACCTATGTGGTGCAGGTGTTCGCCCATGACAAGTCTTTCAACAACAAGACCATCTCGAAAGAAATGACCGTGACCCTGCCTGTCACCATATCCCTGATACAACCGTCCTATCTATACAGCAGCGATCGCTATATGCTGCGGGTAGGACTGTCCAACAGCACTTCCGCCCAGATAAGCGGCAAGGTTCAGGTACGCTTCGTGAACGGAAAAGACTACAAGGACAGGAAACGGATTATCTCAAAGAAGGATTCCCGCATCTCAATCCCGCAAAACAGCAGCGCGGCGGCAGAATTCGAGATAGCCGTACCGGATATAAACAGCCTCGGAATACTGGTAAGTTTCACTCCAGACTCCGGCTCGGACTGCGCTGATGCCGTGTTTGTGGAAGTACCGGTCAAGGCGCCTGTACAGACCGTCACGGAATCGCACTCGGCCCTTCTGAAAGACGATGCCTCAAGGTCCGCTCTGACAAAACTTCTTCGCAATTCATTTGTCAACATCTCGGGCAGCAAGGCCGAGTCCAGAGAGATTTCTATTCTCCAGATGCTGTCCGATGCCATTCCGGAGAAGCTTTCATACAGCGACAACAGCCTTGTCAGCCTGCTTGAAGCTTTATACGCCAATGTCCTTGCAGGAAGACTTCCGCGGGGCTACAATGCGGGACGCCTGAGCGCACGGGAAGAAGAAGAAATAACGGACAAGATTCTCGCCTGCCGCAATTCTGACGGCGGATTCGCTTGGATGTCCGAGTTGTATTCATCCCCTGCCATGACAGCTCTGCTGCTGGAATGGTGTGCCAAAATGGGAGAGGAGTGCAATCCGAGACTCTCAGCAGTCATTCCTGCCGCCGTGGAGTATCTTGACAAATACCTGACGGGCAAGAAAACGGCATTCGAATGGCGCGGCCGGCTGTCGCTGCCGCAGTATCTGTATGCCCGCTCGTTCTACCCACACATCCCTATATGTGCGGACGGTGCCGACAGGGACCGCCTTGAGGAGCTCCAACGCCGCACAAGAGAATATCTCATCCCACAGGATTCCCGCGGTCTTCAGGGGCAGATACTCCAGAAAGCAAGGCGTCTTGCCACCTTGGAAAACCTCTATGAATCAGAAGACAATTCTTTCGCCGCCAGCCTTGGCATCGGGCTTTTCCAAAACGCCAAACTGCGCAGCTCTATTGCGAAAGATGCGGAATCTCTGTCACAGTATGCTGTAGAACACGGCTCCGGAGGGTATTATTTCCCTAATGCCGTACAGCCATGGGGCGGGCTTCTGGAGAGCGACCTTTACGCACATGTCATCCTGTGCGAACTTATGGACAGCAACGGAAAGTCCGACATAGCGGAAGGTATCAGACTCTGGACAATGGTTCAGAAAGAATCCCGGCACTGGGAAAACGATTTTGCCTATATCCGTGCTCTTGAGTGCGTGCTTAAGGGGAATGACGCCACCCTCCAAACAAAAGTGCTGGTATTAAGAGCCACCGCGACTCTGCCGTTAAACGATATAAAACCTGCCGGCAACGGTATGAGCATCACAAGAGAATACTTCATCGGAGGCAGAAAGCTGTCCGGGGGCGAGAACATCAAGGTAGGCGACATCATCAAAGCCGTATATACCATAACTTCTGACGAGAGCAGAAGTTTTGTACGCATCCGCATTCCAAGAAACGCAGCCCTGAATCCGGTGGACGGCAATTCCGGGATAATATACAGTCACACCCTTCTGTACCGGAACGTCTTGTCGGATGCCACTGAATACTGGACGGACGCGCTACCGGAAGGCACGACAAAGCTGAGCGAGGAGTTCTATGTCACCAGAGCAGGAACTTTCCGGACCGCCACTCGACCCCCCGGCCCCGCCACTCCGGAAGTAGTATCCCTGTTCGCCGACCACTACAGGGCCAACGGCGGCTTTGAGCCGGCGATGACCGTGCGTTAGATAATCTCTATATCAGAAGACAGCATCCAGCCCTGTCTGCCGTCGGAGAGTTCAATATTGATCCACTCTCCTACACGGTCAACGATTTCCACTTTCGTGCCCTCATGAAGCACGAAAAGGTCTTTGGCGTTGGTACCCGAAGGCGCGCTCCTGACAGAGCATACAGGACTCATGACCACCGCAGAATCGGCACGGTTATAATCAGCTTTCTGCACTCCGGCCAAGGCAAATGCACTTACGGACAGGACCAAAGACACTATGGCAGTAATGAATCCTGCCTTTGATGCGGCACTTGAGCGTGCAAGCAGAAACATCAGCACCATTCCGGCACATAAGACAAGGAATATGAAGGCTATCGCAACCCAGACATTGGATGACACCAGATGTCCGAGCGACTCCACCCATCTTGTAAGAAAGAACGCCGGTACCTCAACTATCTTGTCCTGTATTCCGGCCCGCGCAAACTCGAGATTGTAGGCCGCATCGGAATATGACGGATCTATCTTCAATGCCCTTTCATAGCAAAGTATGGCATGAGCCATATCATTCTCCTTATACCATGCATTGCCAAGATTATAATACAGAGGGGCGTTCTCTATACCTAGGTCCAACAGGGAAGACCAGGCCTCCACCGCTTCATTCCACTGTCCGGAAGAATAGGCGTTCACCCCTGCGTTCCACAGCGAGTCCGGATACTCAGCCGCCTGCACAGCGCTCATGCCGGTCCCGGTCAACATCAACGCCACCAGCAGCGGGGCCACCACTGATGCCGTCTTCTTATGCTTTTTCATACATGCGTCAATTCTCGAAATCACACCGACCGCCTTCTCGTATGTAGAATCCATGGCAGAGTCCTGAGTATCAGGAGCATACCTTGCATATTCACACTCGTCGAGCAAAGCGATATATTCCGCCACTGTCTCTTTTTCCACTCCGCGCTCCGTCAATTTCTCCGATATGCTGTCTTTGCCGAGTTCGGAAGCATCCATGGCAAACTTATCGGACACATAGCCAAGCAGAGCCTTGTGCAACTCCTCGTAGAAAGCGGAGAGAAGCCCCTTCTTAAGAAAATCCTCAGCCCTGGCAAGACGTTTTCTGGCCATCTTGGTAGCCGTTCTCGTCTTGGTTCCGACAACATCGTTTCTGCGAACCCTTACGAACCTGACAATGGCATAAATGGCGGCCGCAATCAAAAAGATTGCCACCAGCAGCACATAAAAGCCCGTAGTTCCTATAAAGAAGGACGGAGCGCCACTAAGGGCCGGGGCCTTCACCGCAATGTATCTTATATCGCTCGAAAGGGTCTTCACATCTTTCCCGCGATTTCCGGACATTGTCACCACTCTCACCGAGTCGGCGGCATTTCCACTGCCCTTCCCTACCTTCAAGGCCAAAGGACCGCTCGAAACCGTCACATACTTCTTCCCGTCTATGTCATAATATGAATACTCCACCGGACCGATGGTAAAATCGCCATAGCTTCTCGGGATAAACGGATACTCAAAAGACTTTCCGTCCTTGATATCGGAGGTCTTCACGTCATACACCTCAAAATCAGGAGGGAAACTCACCGCCGGAGCTTCAAGAAGGGCCGTGTTCCCGGTACCGGTCACGGAGACGATAAGCGAGGCCGCGTCATGCACGGAAAGCGAATCCTTGGAAAGCTGAGCTTTCATGTTGAACTTGCCGACGCCTCCGGCAAATGACGAAGGTGCACCGGCCGGCAGCTTTGACACGGTTATCTTCACAGGATCAGTGGAGACACGTTTTCTTATGGTCTGATAGTCATCCTGGAAGAAGTCGTCAAATATGCTGCCTGTGGACTGTCTCTGAGAACGTATGTTCACAAGGCAGATAAGTTCGGCCGGATCCACGACCAACTCGCCGGCCTGCTGCGGGATAAGGTTCCATTCCCGGATGGTGGCCACGTCGAAAATCTGGTCGTTAACATTCTCCCGATGAAACTCTATGGTTCTCGGCACATAGGTTTCCTGACTCCAGAATCCGTGGAAATCAGGGAATGTCGCATTCTCATAACCCCGTATATTCGCCCTCTGGTATATCTTGAGCACCGCTTTGACGGGCTCACCCACCACGACGTTGCGCTTGTTGAGGATAAGTTTCATATACAGGTCTGAAGAGGAGACTGTGCTGCCCGAGGTAGCGGAACCGCCACCACCTGCAGAAGAATTCCCGGAGTTTGCGGACGAAGAGTTGTCCGCGACAACTTCTATGCTGTGGGAAGGAGACTTGTATGATTTGCCCTTTATGGTCACATCTGCCTGCGGCAAGGTGAACCTGCCCGTTTTCTTAGGCATGAGGACATAGGTAAAACTCATCTGAACACTCCTGCTGCGCTTGCCGTTGATGATGGTAGTCGATGACGAAGAGCCGCGGGAAGGCCCCCATACCAGTTTGAAGTCACTGCCGGCATCCCAGGCACAGTCCACATTGGAGGACTCCCCCTCCACGACAAATGTCACATTGAACTGCTCGTCCACGCTCACAAGTTCGGGAGCCTGGACTTTGATATCCTGTGCAGAGGCAAAAAGGCATGTCGCCATCAGCACCATAAAAGTCATCAATTTCCTCATCACCAATTCTTTTCTTTCTGTCTTGACTTAAGCATCTCCGCTTTTTCTTTCTTGACCTTGTCCTGTGTCTCTTTCTCCTTGGCCTGAATGGCATTCAGCATCTGCCGGGCCTGCTGTCGGGAGATGTTTCCTTCAGCGGCAGCATTGTTCTGATCCTGAGGATTCTGCTGATTCTGATTGTTCTGCTGCTGGTTGTCGTTATTCTGTTGCTGATTGTTATCCTGGTTGTTCTGGTTGTCCTGATTCTGAGAGTTGTCTCCATCCTGTCCGCCCTGATTGTCCTGGCTCTGATTGTCCTGGCTTTGACGGAGCATCTCCTTCGCATAGATATAATTCTCTTTGGCATCCATATCATCGGGACGCAGAAGAAGGGACTGCCTGAAACTTTTCACGGCAGAGGCATAGTCTTTCTTCGCAAGAGCCACATCTCCCTGATTGAAATAGAAATCGGCTTTGGTCCCGACATTCTCCACTGCGGACACGGTCTCAGCGATGGAAGACAACGCTTTCTGTGCCCCCTCATAGTCATCCTGACGATAAAGCGAGGAAGCAAGATTGTATTGTGCGGCCACGGAAAGCGAATCCTTCAGGACAGCCTTCCGATAGTCTATTTCACTCTTTCGGAAATCCCCTTTCCTAAAGGCCTTGTTGCCGGCACGGACCTCCTTTCTGTCCGTCTGGGCAGAAACCGTAACGGCGGAAACAAGCGCCAATATCAATATCATCAATCTCTTCATCTGAACAAACTCCTTTTGGCCCGCCTGTCTCCTATCAGCACCTCTATTACAAGAAGCACCAGAGCCAAGGCGAAAAAGTACATATATTGCTCGTCATATTCTTCAAAGACAATGGAATTGAACCGCTCGTCTTCGAATTTGCTTATCTGATCTATTATAGGCTCCAGACCGAAATTCTCCTTCCCGGCGTGAACATAACTGCCGTTTCCCGCTCTGGCTATATCTTTAAGAGTCTCCTCGTCAAGACGGCTCACCACTATCTCCCCATTCTTGTCCTTGAGCAGGCCCGAAGCAGTGGTGATAGGCTGTCCGCTAAGCGACCCCACTCCTATGGTATAGACCTTTATGCCGGTCTGAGCAACCTGTTTGGCGGCTTCTACGGCATCGTCTTCATGATTCTCTCCGTCTGTAATGACTATTATCGCACGGCTTCTCTCGCTCTGGGCGCTGAAACTCTTGGCGGCTGTCAATATGGCATCTCCGATAGCGGTACCCTGCACCGGGACAGATTTGGTGTCGATGGTGTTGAGAAAAAGCTTGGCCGACACGTAATCGGTCGTAATCGGAAGCTGCACGAAAGACGTTCCCGCGAACACCACAAGGCCTATCCTGTCTCCCTGGAGCTTGTCCACAAGTCTGGAGATGGCCAGTTTCGCCCTGGACAGACGGTCCGGGGTATAGTCCTGCGCCAACATCGAATTGGACACGTCAAGACAAATCATTATCTCCGCTCCCTTGGTCTCCCGCTCTGTAAGTTTGGCGCCGACCAGAGGTCTGGAAAGGCCGATAAGGAAGAAGGCCAGGGCAAGATCGAAAAGAATTATTTTCCACCATCCCTTTGAGACAGAACGGGAAGGCATAAGCGCTTCCACAAGTTCCCGGTCACCGAACGCCTTTATCCGTCTTCTGCGCAGAGCTGACATCACGGCATACACCACCGGAATCACCGGCACAAGCAGCAGAAGCCACAAAAATACAGGATTTGCAAAATACAGCATTACGGCATCCTCCTCAACAATAGTCTTACTACCAGCTCCAGCAGCAGACATATCAGCGCCGCTATCGCATATTTACCGAAAAGTTCTTTATATACAGGGAAACTGTCCACGGTAGTTCTGGACTTTTCCATTTTATTGATTTCCGAATATATCTCGGCAAGCTTGGTGTTGTCCGTAGCCCTGAAATAGCGTCCTCCGGTAGTCTGAGAGATCTGCTTGAGCAGGTCTTCGTCTATTTCCACCTGAAGGTTCTGCATCTCCACACCCCACGGTGTCATGACCGGATAAGGCGCGGTTCCGTTGGCCCCGACTCCGATAGTATAGACCCTCACACCGTACGTCTTCGCTATCTCAGCTGCCGTGAGAGGGGAAACCTCTCCGCAGTTGTTCACACCGTCAGTCAGAAGAATCACCACCCGGCTCACAGCATCGGAGTCCATTATACGCGCCACAGCGGTAGCCAGACCGTTACCGATAGCCGTTCCATCCTCTATGAGGTCTGTCTGGACTTCCTTCATAAGATTGATGAGCGTAGCACGGTCCGTAGTAAGCGGGCACTGCGTATAGCTCTCACCGGCAAACACCACTATACCCATGCGGTCGCTTGGTCTCTGCGCTATGAACTCAATGGCGATATCCTTGGCCGCGCTTATACGGTCCGGTGTAAAGTCGCGCGCAAGCATACTGGTGGAGACATCCATGGCAAGGACAATGTCAATGCCTTCAGTATTTGTCTTCTCCATCTCGGATGAAGACCTCGGACGCGCAATGGCTATGATTATCATCACCATAGCCACCATACGAAGCACAAACGGTATGTGCCGGAGAACGGACAATACGGACTTCCCGGACGCCATCCACGGCTGAATGGCAGGAACCCTCATGTGAGGGCTGCGCTCCCTAAGCTCCCTATATATGTACAACGCCGCCAAAAGCAGCGGAATCGCCAAAAGCCAAAGAAGATGCGGATACTCGAAGAACATGCTATTTCTCCGGCTCCTCCTCAAGCCCGGTATTGTAGGTACTCATCACAAACTGTATCGCCACCGGTAGTGCGGACGCATTCTCTTCCTCGGAGGCCACATGTTTGGCGAATTTCACAAAATCCGCACATTCAAACAGAGCTTTCACCTTCAGAAGCAGGTCCTGCGGAATCTCTTCATGCCCTTTCAAGGCAGCGAACAGCTCCGCGGTCGTCATCTCTGGAGCATCCACGCCAAACCGATCCTCCATATAGAATTTCAACGCATCGGTAATCCCGGAATAATATGCCTTCTGCTTCTCGGGGGCCCAGAATTTGTCTCCTCTGAACCGGTCAAGCCTGCGAAGGGCCACCACATACGCCGACTCTTTGCTGTCTTCAATCCCGGAAGATGCCGCAAGGCGTCTTTTCCTGATTCGCAGCAGCCATACAACAAGACCGACAAGAACTGCCACTCCAAGCACAATACCCAGATACACAGCCACTTCACCGAATGTGACGGGATATCGTATCTGATCCTTGATATCATGAATCTCGAAAGTCGCCGTATCTATAGGCATCGAACATGCCTGAAACGAAACCGGCTCGAACTCGAGCGTGTCCAACTGTCCGTCCGCTGTCCGGCGAAGCACCGTAATCGGAGGCAACTGGAAGTCCCCTTCTTCAAAGGGGGCTATGGTGACATACGCCCTTATATCCATGGCACCGGACTTTCTGTCCGTCTTCAGGGTATCTATCTTCCAGCCTGAAGCCAGCGCCAGCGTGTCTTCCGGAAAAGCCGAAAAATCAGGAAGCGCCAGCACGGTCCCTTTACCCACACCCTGCAATTCGAATCCATATTCCAACTGGTCGGCAATCAACACCGAATCCCGTTTCTGAAGGGGATCCAGAAATGCCTTCCCTTGCGGAATCATACCCAAAAAGGCCGATATCAGTACAATCAACAATTTCATTTTCTACCAAATAATGTCATCAGACCCTTGACGTAATCGGAATCCGTGGCAATATCAACATTGTCAATTCCATATTTGTTGAATATCCTCAACTCGCTCTCATTCAGACGCTCATACCAGCGCGAATACTGCTCACGCATCCGTTTGCTGCCGGTATTGACCCATGCACAACGGCCGCTCTCGCTATCCTTGACATGTACGAGTCCCATTGACACCAACTCCCGCTCACGCGGATCATGCACCTTTATGACACTCAGGTCATGGCGTCCGGCGGCCACTTTCAGGGCGTCCTCATAACGAGGGGCCCCGCTGTCATCCACATCCATAAGGTCACTGAGAAGAAAGGCCGTACATTTCTTCTTGATGGCATTGGTCAGATAGCGAAGAGCCACACTGATGTCCGTGGCATCGGATTCACTCTGAAGCTCAAGCATCTCCCTTATTATATGGAGCAGGTGAGAGCGTCCCTTGGCAGGAGGGATAAACTTTTCCACCCTGTCGGAGAAGAACAGAACGCCAACCTTATCATTGTTGAGGATTGCGCTGTACGTCAGTACCGCAGCCACTTCGGCCAATCTGTCCCTCTTGGTCTGGACCGCTGTCCCGAAAAGGCCGGAACGGCTCACATCGACCAAAAGGACGACGGTAAGCTCCCTTTCCTCCTCAAACACTTTCACGTATGGCGCACGGAGCCTGGCCGTAACGTTCCAGTCCATCGAACGCACGTCGTCACCCCACTGGTACTCACGGACTTCGCTGAAGGCCATACCACGCCCTTTGAAGGCCGAATGGTACTCTCCGGCAAAAATCTGATGCGAGAGCGCCTTCGTCCTTATCTCTATCTTCCTGACCTTTCGAAGAAGGTCCGAAGTCTTGCTATGGGACAATGACGGCATTGATAATCTGCTCAATAATCTGCTCCGAGGTCACATTCTCCGCTTCCGCCTCATAGCTGAGACCGATTCTGTGACGAAGAACTTCAGGACACACCGCACGCACGTCTTCCGGGATGACATACCCGCGACGCTTTATGAAAGCGTATGCCTTGGCCGCCATCGAAAGGCTGATGCTGGCACGAGGAGATGCACCGAATGAAATGAAGTCCTTGATGGAAGACAAGCCGTAATCTTCGGGAGTGCGAGTGGCATAGACGATATCCACGATATATCTTTCTATCTTTTCGTCCATATAGACCTCCCTCACTACCTCGCGGGCCTTCATTATCTCCTGCGGAGTCACCACGGCCGAAGCTTTCGGAAAGACGCCGCTGTTGTTCATGCGGATAATCTGTTTCTCTTCATCCTTTTTAGGGTAACCCACCACCACTTTCAGCATGAAACGGTCCACCTGCGCCTCCGGAAGAGGATAGGTTCCCTCCTGCTCGATAGGGTTCTGCGTGGCCATCACGAGAAACGGCTCCGGAAGAGAGTATGTGTTGTCGCCAAGAGTTACCTGATGCTCCTGCATCGCCTCAAGCAACGCGGACTGGACTTTGGCCGGAGCACGGTTGATTTCGTCGGCAAGGACAAAATTGGCGAATACAGGTCCTTTGTGCACCTCAAACTCTTCCTTTTTCTGAGAATATATCAGAGTACCGGTGACATCGGCAGGAAGCAAGTCCGGGGTGAACTGAATACGGCTGAACTTAGCGTTGACAGCACTTGCCAATGTGCTTATAGCCAGTGTCTTGGCGAGACCAGGCACTCCTTCAAGCAATATATGTCCTCCCGCGAGCATCGCTATCATCAGATTCTCCACAAGATGCTTCTGCCCCACAATGACCTTTCCCATCTCCATGGAAAGGATATCCACGAACGCACTTTCTTTCTGGATGCGGTCATTGAGTTCCTTGATGTTTACACTTTCCATATATTTTTAATAATTTTGCAGTCGGTTATGCGTTATTCCATAATACTGTCATACTGCGGAGCCGCCTTTCACGGCTGGCAAATTCAACCTGACGCCCAAAGCGTACAGGGCGTCCTCGAATCCGCACTCTCCACCCTGCTGCGCGAAAAAGTATCCGTCACAGGTGCAGGAAGGACAGACACGGGGGTGAACGCTATCGGGTACACAGCCCATTTTGACTGTAACTCCGCCATTGACACCGGGAATATCGTTTACAAATTAAATGCCATTCTTCCCCGGTCGGTAGTAGTTCATGCCATATCTGAGGCAGACGAAAATTTCCATGCCCGATTTGACGCAAACGAACGCGAATATACATATTTTCTGCATAGGGTCAAAGACCCTTTCGTCGAATCCTTCTCCTACATGTACACCTATCCCGACCTGGATTTCGGAAAAATGAACCTTGCCGCGGAAGCGCTCTGCGGCCGGCACGACTTCCGCTGTTTTGAAAAGGTCGGAGCGGACAGCAAGACATCCGTCTGCACCATCAGAAAAGCACTTTGGGAGAGTTACGAACCCACACTCTGCGCAAGCCGAAGGACGTATCCCGACGGGAAGGCTATGGAAGACTACTGGAAGTTCACCATCTGCGCGGACAGATTCCTCAGAAACATGGTAAGGGCCGTTGTCGGCACCCTTCTTGAGGTCGGACGGGGCAAAAGGAGCGTCGAATCGTTCAAGAGCCTTGTGCTCGACGCCGATTACAGCGGCGAAAAACGCGTAATGCGCAGCAGCGCAGGAGAAAGCGTTCCGGGGCATGCTTTGTTCCTGACAAGCGTCAAATATCAAAAATAATTCGTACATTTGCGCGATTGGGTCTATTTCCCTCTGTGTATTATCGGATTCGTAAAAACAGGCTTTACAAATATGCTTTTCACGTTACTTCAGACAGAAATGTCGTACTCTTTTTTCGAGATGGCTGCCAAAGGTGGGCCGCTTATGATTGTTCTCCTCATTCTTTCCATCATCGCCATATACATTTTCGGCAAAAAATGGTGGGCAATACGCCGCGCCGGAAAGATTGACAAAGATTTCATGATGGATATACGGGACTATATCCACGAGGGCAAACTCAAGTCTGCCGTAACTCTCTGCACCAAATATGACACCCCGGTAGCCCGTATGGTGGAAGCCGGACTTACAAGAGCAGGCAAACCGCTTAGCGACATACAGACAGCCGTGGAAAATGTGGGTAATGTGGAAGTAGCCAGACTCGAAAAGGGACTTCCTTATCTGGCCACCATCTCCGGAGGCGCTCCTATGATCGGATTCCTCGGAACCGTACTCGGTATGGTGCAGGCGTTTTTCAACATGTCCAACGCAGGCAACAACATTGACATCACCCTGCTGTCAAGCGGTATCTATACTGCCATGATTACTACCGTAGGAGGCCTTATCGTCGGTATCCTGGCATACTTCGGATACAATTTCCTGTCCGCAAGGATTTCTTCGCTCGTGTACAGCATGGAAAGCGCCACCATCGAACTTATGGATGCACTCGGAGAACCAGCGCAAAGCATATCAAAAACTGAAGAATAATGGCACTTAAAAGGATCACGAAAGCAGACGCAAGTTTCTCAATGTCCTCCATGACGGACATTGTGTTCCTGCTCTTGATATTTTTCCTCGTGACATCCACGCTGGTCAATCCCAACGCGCTCAAACTCCTTCTTCCGAAGAGTACCGGGCAAGTGGGGGCCAAGGCTACCGTCAGCGTATCCATAAAAGACTGGGGGAACGACAGATACACCTTCCATATCAATGGTGACGAGCGTCCGGTAAGCCTTCAGGACACCGAGGATGAGCTGGTGGAGCTCCTTCAGGGCGAAGAAGACCCGACATTCTCCATATATGCGGATGAAAGCGTCCCTATCGGAGAGGTCGTGCAGGTGATGAATATCGCAAAGAGGAATCATTACAAAGTGATACTGGCCACGCAGCCGGAATAAAAGAAAATGAGAAACAGCCGGAAAGACAACAAGAAGAGCGAGCGGTATTCCACGCTCAGCGGCGTCGTACTGACAGTGACGCTGCACGCGCTCGCTTTTGTCTTCGTATCTTTCACCGGGCTGAAGTACATATATCCGCCACCCGAAGAGAAATCCATCCTTATAGATTTCTCCGAAGACATTGTTGAGCCGCAGCAGTACAAGGGAGCGGAACCAATGTCAGATGAGATTGACCTGCAGAATCCGGTAAAGCTGGCGCAGCGCAGCGAATCCCCGCAGGAGAGCAATTCCCCGAACCTGACTCCGGAGACAACCCCGGATGATTTCGGAGACGTGCCGGTACTTGTGCCTGAGACCGAGAGCAAGCCGGCTCTGGACCCGCGTGCATCTTTCCCTGGCATGGCCAAGAAAGACACTACCCTCACGGCAGCCCACAGCGCTGCGGAAGCTTCCGACAAGTTCAAAAACGGACAGCCGGACGGCAACACGGACAAAGGCAGAACCTCGGGGAAGCCAAACGCCCATATCAAGGGACGCAGTGTGAAAGGCGGCATAAAACTACCTGTATATAAAGAGCAGGAAAGCGGGGTTGTGGTGGTTGATATATGGGTGGACAATTATGGCAATGTAGTCAAAGCCGTACCGGGAGGTGACGGCACAACAGTTATGAACAAAGCTCTTCTTGCAGCGGCGCGGAATGCCGCTCTCGAGACTCATTTCAATATGAGCACGGAAGCACCTGCCATGCAGGAGGGCACAATTACTTATTATTTTAATCTCAAGTAGAAATGGACCAGTTTACAAAAGAAGGTCGCAAACTTAGGCCGAGAAAAGCGGCGTATTCAGCGGTCGGAGCCGAGAAGGTTAACTACCGATCATCAGAAGAGTCCCCACGTCAGAACAGCGAACATCGTCAGTGGGGCGAGAAAAAATCTTATGGAGAGCGCCGCAGTTACGGTGAGAATCGCAGCTACGGTGAGCAGAGGCGACCTTATGGAGAGAACCGCTCTTACGGAGAGGGACGTCGCCAGGCAGGGGACAACTCCCGTTATCAGCAGCGTGACGAGCGCAGATCTTACGGAGAAGGTCGCTCATTCGGAGAAGGTCGCGCACGCGGAGAAGGACGCTCGTTCGGAGAGAACCGCTCTTACGGAGAGGGTCGTCCTTACGGAGAAGACCGTCGTCAGGCAGGCGAAGGAAGACCGTCACGCGGACCTCGTCAGAATTCACGTCCGGGATTCAAATCCGGCCGTCCGGGCAGCACATTTGGCAACGGAGCGAGGAAGAAAGTTGCAGGCAAGGGACCGAAGAGACCCGGCCAGGGCAGTTTCAACAAGGATTCCTACGAAGGAATCAAGAGAATGATCAACCGCCGTCCGGTAGTCAACGGAAGCGAAAGCGAGGATGTTTTCGTACCGGAAATCAAGGATGTGGTACGCCTCAACAGGTTTATCGCCAATTCCGGAGTCTGCTCAAGACGCGAAGCCGACACCCTCATCCAGGCCGGTGTGGTGACCGTCAACGGAGAGGTCGTGACAGAACTCGGCACCAAGGTGAACATCCATGATGACGACATCCGTTTCAACGGAGAGCGTCTCAAGGGCGAGGAGAAGGTATATCTCATCATGAACAAACCCAAGGGATATGTAACCACTGCAAGTGACCCTCACGCAGAGAAAACCGTAATCGATCTTCTCAAGGGCTGCTCCTCCAGGGTATATCCTGTAGGCCGGCTTGACAAGAACACTACCGGAGTCCTGCTTCTCACCAACGACGGAGAGATTGCGGAAAGGCTCACTCATCCTTCATACGACAAGAAGAAGATATATCAGGTTTCTCTGGACAGGGAACTTTCAGAAGAGGACTATCATAAGATTCTGGAAGGTGTCTCCCTCACGGATGGAGACGTCAAGGCTGATGAGCTTGAATTCATCGACGCCAACGACAAAAGGAAAATCGGTATTGAGATCCACTCCGGAAAGAACCGTATAGTCCGTAGAATTTTCGACTCTCTGGGGTACAATGTCAAGGCGCTGGACCGCGTGTACTTCGCCGGCCTCACCAAGAAGGGCCTGAAAAAAGGAGAGTGGAGATATCTTACTGAGGGAGAAATCAATATCTTGAAAATAGGAGCATACGTATAATGGCGCATCGTTCAGGATTCGTTAATATCATAGGGAACCCGAATGTCGGGAAATCCACCCTCATGAACGCACTGGTGGGAGAGAAACTCTCCATAGTCACCGCCAAGGCGCAGACTACCAGACACCGTATCATGGGTATAGTGAACGGGGAGGACTGGCAGATCGTTTACTCCGACACGCCCGGTATCCTGAAGCCGAACTACAGGCTCCAGGAGAACATGATGAAATTCGTGAACGGGGCCATCGGCGACGCCGACATTATCCTGTATGTCACGGATACGGTAGAGACCTCTGATAAGAACGAAGACTATGTGAGCCGGCTCAATGATCTGGAGTGTCCTGTCATCGTCGTAATCAACAAAATCGACATCAGCGACCAGACCAGAGTCAAGGAACTTATGACATGGTGGCAGGAGCATGTTCCTGCCGCCACGGTCATACCGGCTTCCGCAAGTGAAAAGTTCAACATGGAGAGCATCATCGACGCTGTAGTTTCACGGCTTCCGGTCTGCCCGCCATGGTTTGACAAAGATGCTTTCACAGACAAGAGTCTGAGGTTCTTCGCTTCAGAAATCATCCGTGAAAAGATTCTCCTCAACTACAAGGAAGAGATTCCATATTGCTGCGAGGTCGTAATAGAGACCTTCAAGGAAGGTGCTGAAAGATACGACATCGGAGCCGTAATCTATGTGATGCGCGAGTCTCAGAAAGGAATAATTATCGGAAAACAAGGTGCCTCCCTGAAAAAAGTGGGGACCCAGGCCAGAATCGAGATGGAGGATTTCTTCCAGAAGAAGGTTTTTCTGAGCATTTATGTAAAGACGGACCCGGACTGGAGGGAAAGCAGGAAAGAATTGAGGAAATTCGGTTACGAAGAGTAAAAACAGAAAAGGCATGGAAGAGGAAAATATCAACACAATCGAAGATACAATCGAGGAAGACAATGACGTCATAGTGGACGAAGGTCCGGAAAGCAACAAATACGACAAGATGCTTGCCGGAGAGGGCCACAAGTTCAAGCTTTCCGGTATGTTCAAGGACTGGTATCTGGATTATGCGTCTTACGTAATCCTCCACCGTGCCGTACCTCATATCGTAGATGGACTCAAACCGGTGCAGCGAAGGGTTTTGCACGCCATGTTCAAAATGGACGACGGCAAATTCACCAAGGTGGCCAACATCGTCGGACAGGCCATGCAGTACCACCCGCACGGCGATCAGTCCATTTTAGGAACATTGGTCCAACTCGGGCAGAAAGGTTTCACGGTGGACTGCCAGGGAAACTGGGGGAACATCCTTACCGGAGATTCGAATGCGGCGCCACGTTATATCGAGGCAAGACTGAGCAAGTTCGCCAAGGAAGTGGTGTTCGACCCGAAAGTCACCCATTGGATGACTTCCTACGACGGAAGGAACATGGAGCCTACGGAGCTTCCGGTGAGGTTCCCGCTTCTGCTGGCTCAAGGCACCGAGGGCATCGGTGTCGGACTCGCATCCAAGATTCTTCCGCACAACTTCAACGAACTTCTCGACGCCTCCATCAATATCATGAAGGGAAAGGACTACGAGTTGTTCCCGGACTTCCCGACCGGAGGATTTGCTGACTGCAGCAAATATATGGACGGACGGAGAGGCGGCTCGGTGAAAGTGAGGGCCCGCATCGAGAAAATCGACAAAAGCACCATCGCCATCACCGAGACTCCATATGGCAAATACACGAAGAACCTTATAGAGTCCATCCTGAAAGCGAAGAAAAGCGGCAAGATAAAAATCAAGAAAATAGAGGACATGACCACGGACAAGGTCAATATCCTCATTCATCTTCCGAGCGACGTGTCTCCGGACAAGACCATAGACGCGCTCTACGCATTCACGGACTGTGAATATAACATCGCGCCTAACGCCTGCGTCATAAAGGACAACAAGCCGGCATTCGTGTCGGTAAAAGACATTCTCGAATACAGTACCTACCACACAAGGGACATCCTCCTTCAGGAACTTGGCATCAAGCTTTCCGAGCTTGAAGACGAGTGGCACTCCTGCTCTCTGGAAAGAATATTCTTCGAGAACAGGATATACAAGGTGCTGGAGTTGAACCAGACCGACTGGGACAGCCAGATAGCGGAGGTATTCTCCAAGATGAAGGAATATCAGGATCTGTTCCACAAGGAGATTGTGATGGACGACATACTCTCCCTGGTGGAAAAACCTGTGAGGAAGATATCCAAATTCGACACCAAGGCTATGGACGAGAAGATATTGGGCATCGAAGACAAGATGAAGGAGGTGAAGGCCAACATCGACGATATCGATACCTATACCATCGACTGGTTCAAGAGACTCAAGAAAAAATACGGCAGTGCGTTCCCGCGTCAGACCGAAATCACCGGATTCGAGACCATCGCAGCTACCAAAGTCGTGAACAACAACGCCAAACTCATGGCCAACCTCTCGGAAGGCTTCGTGGGTATAGGACTGAAGAAAGACGACGGAGGAGAGTTCATCTGTGACTGCTCGGATCTTTCGGAGATAATAGTCATAAGCAAGGACGGCAAATACCGCATTACCAAGGTCAACGACAAGGATTTCTTCGGAAAGGACCTTCTCTATGTGGACGTATTCAACCGCGGGGATTCCCGAACCATCTACAACGTAATATACAGGGAGGGCAAGACATCCATATACTACGCCAAGCGATTTGCCATCACTTCCGTCACCCGAGACAAGGAGTACGACATCACTTCCGGAACTGAAGGGTCAAGAATCGAATGGTTCTCAGCCAATCACAACGGGGAAGCGGAGGTCGTCAAAATTCAGCTTCGCGCAAAAGCCAAACTGAAGAAAAGCGTCATAGACTACGATTTTTCTTCACTTGCCATCAAGGGAAAGGCCTCAAGAGGCAACCTTGTAACCAAAAATGCGATACAGCGCATAAGCCTGAAGAGCAAGGGAATAAGCACCATCGAGGGCAAGGATATCTGGTATGACACCGACATCCAGAGGCTCAATGACGAAGAGCACGGACTGTATCTGGGCAAATTTGAAGACGGCGACAAGGTTCTGGCCGTATTCAAGAACGGCACATTCTACACCACTTCGTTCGACCTCGTGAACAGATACCAGGGAGATATCTTGTTCGTGGAGAAATTTGACCCGGACAAGACGTTTACAGCACTGTATTATGATGGAGCGTCAAAGAGCTTCTATGTAAAGCGATTCTCATTCGTAGTCAGTGACAATACGCCTCTGAGCTTCATTTCGGATCACCCGAAATCCTATCTGGTAGAATTGTCCTCTGACAAGCACCCTCAATACGAAGTCGAGTGGGATCTCGACTACAAGCCGGCAGAAACGGTGGATGCAGAAGAGTGGATAGCCAAGAAAGGCATTACGGCAAAAGGCAAGAAATGTTCTGCCAAAAATGATATCAAGGCCGTCCGCTTCATCGAGCCGCTGGTAAGGGACGATGACGAAGACGACTCTCCGAAAGAGAGCGCCGAAGATATGCATGCCGAAGATATGCATGATGCCAATCTGACAGACCAGACGCCTGACGACACCGAAGACGAGACATACGAAGAGCCTACTTTGTTCTAAAGAAAAAGAGGGTTTTCGTGCACCGAATGCCCTTTTCGTACCGGAAACACCCTCCTCCGGTACGGAATATGCTGATTGCTGGTTATATGCCGCAGATATCTTCTCTCTCGCGCAAATCTTTGATTCGCAGCTGAATGGATGAGTTACCGCGATAATAGTTCTCGACTATCGAATAGCAGATATCAAACGGGTTGCCTTCCTTTATGTGGTCATAATGCTCGGCCATATTGAAGGCAATCGATGATATCTGGTGATATGGCTGGTCTTCCTGTATAAGGTCAAGTTTCATGTGCACCCCACCGGCACCGACCTTCCGGCCCGTCCCTGCGTCATAGACATTTTCGGTAAGAAATACAGGATTGTGGTTGCCGGGACCAAAAGGCTGGAATTGCTTAAGTATCCTGAAGAACTTGGGTGTGATGCAGGCAAAATTGAGCTTGCTGTCCACCTCTATCACAGGAGTCATCATCTCCGTCTCTATCTTGGCGGATATATATTCGTCCATCCGGCGGGCAAATTCCGGCAGGTTCTCTTCCCTTAGCGTCAATCCGGCCGCATACACATGGCCGCCGAAATTCTCCAGAAGATCCGCGCAGCTCTCAATGGCGCCATACAGGTCGAATCCGGATATGCTTCGCGCAGAACCGCTCACGAACCCGTTTGACTTGGTGAGGACGACCGTAGGCTTGTAATATGCTTCCACAAGACGCGATGCCACAATGCCGACGACGCCCTTGTTCCACTCTGGATTGTACACAATCATAGCGCTGCCGTTGCAGAGACAATTCCCGGTCTGCACCATATCCAGAGCTTCCTGAGTGATTTCCCGGTCAATATTCTTGCGTTCGTTGTTGCTTTCGTTGATTTTTTCTCCGATCTGCATGGCTTCAGAAAGGCTCCGTGACGTCAACAGCTCCACTGCAAGGCGCCCGGTCTCCATTCTTCCGGCAGCATTGATTCTCGGGCCTATCTTGAACACGATATCGTCTATAGACACGTGACCCGGCTCGAGACTGGAAAGGTTTATCATGGCCTGAAGGCCGGTGCAGGGATTCTCATTGAGCTGCTTGAGCCCGAAATGCGCAAGGATGCGGTTCTCCCCCACCATCGTGACCAGATCAGAGGCAATGCTGACAACCAGAAGATCCAGAAGCGGCACCAACGTCTCAAAAGGCACCCCGTACCGCGCGGAATAAGCCTGTACCAGCTTGAATCCTACGCCGCAACCCGAAAGATCATCAAACGGATAATGGCAATCTTCCCTTTTGGGATCAAGCACAGCCACAGCGGCGGGCAGCGAATCCTCCGGAAGGTGATGATCGCAAATAATCATGTCTATCCCCTTGGATGCCGCATATTCCACCTTGTCAATGGCCTTGATACCGCAGTCAAGCGTGACTATAAGTCCGGCTCCTGATTCTACGGCATAGTCTATTCCCTTGAAAGACACTCCATAGCCCTCATCATATCTGTCAGGTATGTAGAAATCCACCTTGTCGGTAAAACGGCGCACGAAAGAATACAGCAAAGCCACTGCGGTGGTACCGTCCACGTCATAATCTCCATACACCAGGATGCTCTCGCCGGAAACCACGGCGCGGTGAAGGCGCTCCACCGCCACATCCATATCTTTCATCAGGAAAGGATCATGAAGATTGTCAAGGCTCGGACGGAAAAAAGAACGCGCCTGTGCGAAAGTCTCCACACCGCGCTTTATAAGCAAATCGGCCAGCACCTTATCGATGCCGACTTCCGTAGCCAGCCGGTCGACCTTTTCCGGATCGGACGGCTCGCGGAGTACCCATTTGCTGTCTCTGGCCTGAACCATATCCTTACAAAGTTAGTCAATTATTTTGACATTTGGTAAAATTCCATAAAAATCGTAATTTTGCGAACTTTGGAAGAAATATATTGTTATGGAATACAGCGAACAAGAACTTTTGCGCCGGGAATCCCTTGCCAAACTCAGAGAACTCGGCATAGAGCCTTATCCGGCAGCTCTTTATCCGGTGAACACAAACGCCGCAGAAATCAAATCCGGCTTCGATGCGGAAAAGGGCAACTTTCAGGAAGTTTGCATTGCAGGAAGGCTTATGAGCAGGCGCATAATGGGCGCAGCCTCATTCGGAGAGATTCAAGATGAGACAGGACGAATTCAGATTTACGTCAAAAGAGACGAAATCTGTCCCGGTGAAGACAAGACCATGTACAACACCGTCTGGAAAAAGCTTCTGGACATAGGTGACGTCATCGGCATCCGCGGATTCGCATTCATCACCCAGACCGGACAGCTGAGCATACATGCCAAGGAACTCACCCTGCTCAGCAAGTCACTGAAAGTTCTTCCTATTGTAAAAGAGCTTGACGGTCAGGTTTTCGACGCATTTACAGACCCTGAGCTGCGTTATCGCCAGAGATATGTGGACCTTATCGTAAATCCGCAGGTAAAGGACGTATTCATCAAGAGAGCGAAGATTATTGCCACCATGAGAGAATATTTCAACGCCGCCGGATGTCTTGAGGTGGAGACACCTATTCTTCAGAGCATCCCCGGGGGTGCCGCGGCCAGACCGTTCATCACCCACCACAACGCTCTGGATATTCCTCTGTACCTCAGAATTGCCAACGAGCTGTACCTCAAAAGACTCATCGTCGGCGGATTCAACGGAGTCTATGAATTTGCAAAGGACTTCCGCAACGAGGGCATGGACAAGACCCACAACCCGGAATTTACCTGCATGGAAATATACGTAGCCTACAAGGACTACATCTGGATGATGAATTTCGTCGAGAATATGCTGGCCAAGGTATCCGTAGCCATAAACGGCACCACCAAGGTAAAAATCGGCGACAACGAAGTGGATTTCGCTGCAGGATACCGCAGACTGCCTATCCTCGAAGCCATCAAGGAGTACGCCGGAGTGGACGTGAGTGAAATGGACGAAGCCGAATTGAGAGCTACTTGCGATAAGCTCAACGTCCATACCGAGCCGTCCATGGGAAAAGGCAAGCTTATCGACGCCATTTTTGGAGAGTATTGCGAAAGCAACCTCATACAGCCTACATTCATCACCGACTATCCGGTGGAAATGTCTCCTCTGTCCAAGCGCCACCGCCACAATCCGAAGCTTACCGAGAGGTTCGAGCTGTTCGTATGCGGAAAGGAACTTGCCAACGCATACTCCGAGCTCAACGACCCTATCGACCAGCTTGAGAGATTCGAAGAGCAGGCAAGGCTCAAGAGCAACGGTGACGACGAAGCCATGTTCATCGACTACGATTTCGTCAGGGCGCTCGAATACGGTATGCCGCCGACAAGCGGACTTGGCATGGGTATCGACCGTCTGACTATGTTCCTGACCGGCCAGACCACCATTCAGGACGTTCTCCTCTTCCCTCAGATGAAGCCGGAGAAAAGTCTCAAGAAAGAAGACAAACAGTGACGGAATACATCACATCTTCAGCCAATCCTAAGTTCAAACGGCTTATCGCGCTGCTTCAGAAGTCTTCTGAGCGGCGCGAAAGCGCTTTGTTTACGGTCGAGGGCGTACGGGAGATATCCCATTGCATCGAAGCCGGATACAAGCCGGACTGCATCTTTTTCTGCCCCGACATCGTAAGCGAGGAGACCCTTCCGCAATGCAGACATTTCGCATTGTCCGCCGGTCTCTATGCCAAAGCCGCCTACCGGGAAGGGACAGAGGGCGCAATAGGGGTGTTTCAAGCCATAGAGCACCCGCTGTCGAGCCTTCATCTCAAGGATAACCCCCTGATAGCGGTATTGGAGAGCGTGGAAAAGCCAGGCAACCTCGGTGCCGTGCTCAGGACTTGTGATGCCGCCGGAGCGGACGCTCTTATCATCTGCGACCCGCGTACCGATTTGTACAACCCCAACCTCATACGTGCATCCATAGGAGCTGTTTTCACGGTTCCCACGGCAGTGTGCACCACCGCACAGGCCATAACCTTCCTTAAATCCAAAGGAATCCGGATACTTACGGCGCAACTTCAGGACTCCAGCCTGTACTACGACTGTCCTATGACAAAGGGAACGGCAATAGTGATGGGTACCGAGGCTACGGGCCTGTCGGACAAGTGGAGGCAGGCAGCCGACGCACATATACGCATCCCGATGCTCGGGAAGCTGGATTCCCTCAACGTGTCAGTTTCAGCAGCAATTCTTTTATATGAAGCAGTCAGACAGCGCAACGACAGATAGATTCGGACTGATAGGACATCCTATCGCCCGCTCATTAAGCCCTGCCATTTTCACGGCGGCATATTCCGGAAAATATCCTTTCGACCTCATTCAGACCGAGAGTTTCACCGAGGCGTGGGAGCGCTTCATCCGCGATTACAAAGCCATAAACGTCACTTCCCCGTTCAAGGTCAACGCCTTCCAGAACGCGGATATCATAAGTGATGAAGTGAAAAGATGCGGAGCTTCCAATCTGTGCGTGAAGACCGAGAACGGAATCGCCGCATACAATTCGGATTATCGTGGAGTAAAGGCCCTGCTTGAGAAATATGCACCGGGGACAGCCGCAGTCATAGGATTCGGAGGTGCCGGCAAGGCTGCGCTCGCTGCCGTCGAAGAACTCGGATTCAGCACAAGATTGTACCGTCACGATGAGATCGCCGGCGGCGTCAGTGCAGACGTGATAGTATATACCCTTCCGAAAGCGGCCCCGGGAATAGACAGGCTCGAAAGCGAAATCCTTCTGGAGGCCAACTACAAAAACCCTTGTCTGGATCAGCACAAAGGCTACATCAGCGGCAAACAGTGGCTTCTTATGCAAGCCGTCATGGGATACGAGCTCATGACCGGAGAGATACCCGACAAGGCTGCTATGGAATCAGTGCTGCTATAATTTCTTCCGCCACCTGCCGCGGCGTTTTTCCGGCCACATCGACCGACAAGCGCGCCATTTCGTATATCGGCAGCCTCTCCTTGTAGAGTTTCGCGGCATTCGAAGACAATGGCCTTGAAGCGTCCCCGCCACCAAGGCGCGAAGATATCGTCTCCCAATCGCATTTCAGATATACAGTGCAGGTGTGCCCAAGGATAAGTTCCCGCGCCGCCGGAATTGTGGGGGTACCTCCGCCAAGAGACAGCACTTTCCGAGCCCGGGAAGCATCTTTTCTGGAAAGATATGCCTTCAATGCGGATAATTCCGCATCACGGAACGCGCTTTCTCCGCCTTGGAAAATATCCGGAATGCTGCGGCCTTCCCTTGCGGTCACATATTCGTCAAGGTCGGTATATTCAGCTCCTGTCAGGGCGGCAAGTTCCTTTCCCACGGTGCTTTTTCCGCATCCCATAAATCCGAGAAGGCATATTATTGACGGTCCGTTATCCATATTGCTTGCTGAATTGACCGTAAATATACTGCTATTTCATCGCTTTTCGCAAAAAAATCTGTATATTGCAAGTTCATTGAAACGACAAAATATTGAAACTATGTCACTGAATAAAGTAATGCTTATCGGTAACGTCGGAAAGGATCCGGAAGTTCGTTACCTCGATGGAAACTCCCCTGCCGGGCAGGGAAGGAAAGTCGCCTCCTTCACTCTGGCGACAAGCGAAAGATATCGTGACCGCAGCGGAGAGGTCAGGGAAAACACCGAGTGGCACAATGTTGTGGTATGGGGCCAGAGCGCTGACATCGTGGAACGCTATGTCAAGAAAGGCACCCAGCTCTATGTCGAAGGAAGACTCCGCACAAGATCATGGACCGACCAGAGCGGAGCCAAGCGCTACACTACGGAAATAAACGCGGATTCCCTGCAACTTCTCGGCCGCAGGGACGACTCTGCCGGGGCAGGACAGAGCGCCGGATACCAGGGCGGCAATCAGCCCGTTCAGGCGCCACAACCGGCTCAGCAGCCTGCATATCAGCCTCCTGTGCAGCAGGCACAGCAAGGTACATGGGGACAGCCTTCGGCCGCACCTCAGACATCCGCTACGGGAATTGACAATCAGGAAGACGATCTTCCATTCTAAAAGGCATACAAATGACACAGAAGATTTCCAAAATGATGAACGACTCGCCGCTGGCGAGATGGACAGTGCTCGTGCTCGTGGCACTGATGATGTTCTTCGCTTACATGTTCGTGGACGTAATGTCCCCTCTCAAATCTCTCGTAGAGAGCAAACTTGGATGGGACAGCGGAGTATTCGGAAAATATGCCGCATCCGAGTACATCCTTAACGTCTGCGGATTCCTTATTCTCGCAGGCATCATTCTGGACAAGCTCGGCGTGCGGTTTTCAGGAATCCTTTCCGCAGGACTGATGGTTTTCGGCGCCGGTATGAAGTTCATCGCAGTCAGCGACTGGTTCCAAAGCACCGCTTTCTGCGGATGGCTCGACAGCTGGTGGGTAGAACTGCCGGGAAGCGCCAAAATGGCTTCGCTCGGATTCATGATTTTCGGATGCGGATGTGAAATGGAAGGCACCAACGTCTCCAAAATCCTGGCCAAATGGTTCAAAGGCAAGGAAATGGCTCTTGCCATGGGACTTGAGATGGCTATCGCCAGACTCGGCGTTTTCGGAGTGATGTGGATTGCCCCTTTGATTTCAGAGAAGTTTGACAATTCCATCCTTGCTCCTGTCGGATTCTGCGGAGCGCTCCTCGTAATCGGACTCATCAACTTCATCATATTCGGAATAATGGACCGCAAGTTCGACTCCCAGCTCGTGGACGCCGGACTCGCAACTGCCGAAAAGTCTCCTGAGGATGAATTCCATATCAGCGACCTCAAGGCTATCTTCACAAGCAAGATGTTCTGGATAGTTTCCCTTCTCTGCGTCCTCTACTACAGTGCCATATTCCCGTTCCAGAGATATGCCACAAACTTCCTTGAGGAAACCCTTGCCATAGACGCCGCCTCTGCAGCCAAACTGTTCAGCTGCTTCCCTATACTCGCAATGGTCATGACACCGATGCTCGGTATTTTCCTTGACCGCAAGGGTAAAGGCGCGACAATGCTGATGTTCGGCTCGATTATCATGATTGTGTGCCACTTGAGCTTCGCATTCATTCTTCCGGCATTTCCTCAGAAGTGGTTTGCCCTGCTTCTCATTGTAGTACTCGGCATAAGTTTCTCTCTTGTACCGGCGGCACTTTGGCCATCCGTACCGAAGATTATAGACGAGAAAATCCTCGGAAGTGCATACTGCCTGATATTCTGGGTTCAGAACATCGGACTCTGCCTTGTACCGATGCTTATCGGCTCGCTCCGTGCATCCACAGGAAGTTATTTCGTACCGATGCTGGTATTCTCAAGCTTCGGAGTTCTCGCCTTCATATTGAGCATTTACCTCAAGGCTGAAGACAAGAAGAAAGGCTACGGTCTGGAACTTCCTAACATCAGTAAGTAAAGAATGAAATCCGCAACAGGTAAAGCAGGGCGCATCGTGGCACTCATCTGTCTGATGGTGCCGATGTTCGCATCGTACTTTTTCGATGACATGTTCTCGACACTGTCCCAGCTGTTTCAGCATCCGGAGTGTCTTGAACTCGGATGGAACAGCGCCGATTACGGGTTCTACGCAGGCGGGTACAGCTTTCTGTGCGTGTGCGGCGGACTGGTAATCTGCGGCGTCCTGCTCGACGTGTTCGGAGTAAAGATAGTCGGCTCCA
>HF986302.1:14489-16931 GCA_000432655.1 Bacteroides sp. CAG:1060 | reverse complement strand
AATAGGTGCCGGCACGGTTTTGACTGCACTGCGCAGCGGCCTGCCTCCGCAGACCTCCCTCGGGATTGCATATATAGGATGCATGCTGTTCGGACTCGGAAGCGAGATTGCGGGAGTCGCCGTCACCAGATCCATTGCCAAATGGTTCAAGGGAGGAAACGTAGCCTTCGCCATGGGAGCGCAGGTGGCGGTAGCAAGACTGGGCACGGCCGCAGCTTTCATATTGTCACCTGTCATCGTAAAGCAGAAAATGCCCGGAGAGATCTATTCTCTTGCCGACACCTCCAAGCCGGCAGTGCTCGGACTGACCCTGATTATGCTCGGAGTGCTTCTCTGGGGCATATTCGTAGCGATGGACGCCCGGTTTGACAGGCAGCACGGAATACGCACTGGACGCGGCAAGGTGAAGGACGACGACAAGTTCAGATTCTCGGATATCCTGAAGGTTCTCACCAACCCGAGATTCATTCTGATATCCCTGCTCTGCGTATTCTTCTACTGCTGCATCATATCTTTCAAGAAATTCGGCACATCCATAGTTATTCCACGTTTCGGAATGGATCTGGACAGCGCGAAATGGGTCATTTCAATGATTCCTTTCTTCACCGTGGTATTCACCCCGCTGTTCGGCGCCCTCGTGGACAAATTCGGCAAAGCCAGCACATGGATGACAATAGGAGCACTGATGGTACTGGCCGCCCACCTTCTGCTGTGTTTTGCACCGGAAGGCGTACCGTTCTGGGGCTATTTCGCAATTGCAATCCTCGGCATGGGATATTCTCTGGTACCGTCAGCCATGTGGCCAAGCGTACCTCGCATTGTCCCGGAAAAGAATCTCGGCACGGCATATTCCCTCTTGTATTGGATACAGAACATAGGTATGCTGCTGGTGCCGATAGCAGTGGGCCGGATATTCGATTCGAATCACGGAATACAGGCTGCAGTTAAGGCGGAATACATATTCATAGCTCTCGGTTGCATAGCATTGGTTACCGCGCTGCTTCTCAAAAGGGAAGCCTCGGCGCATCCGGAGCTTGGCATAGATAAAAAAAGCGGAGAATGAAATACGAACTCCTTGACAGCATAAACTCACCTTCAGATATAAAAGCATTCAGCATGCCGCAACTCGAGCAACTGTGTTCGGAGCTGCGGTCATATATTATTGAATGCTGCTCCGTCAATCCGGGACATCTCGCGTCAAGCCTTGGAGCCATAGAGATAATAGTCGGTCTCCATTATGTATTCGATACCCCGGATGATAAACTGGTCTTCGATGTGGGACATCAGGCATACGCCCACAAAATATTGACGGGACGACGCGACTCTTTCAAGACCCTCCGCACCAAAGGAGGACTCAGCGGATTTCCGGACAGAAGCGAAAGCGAGTATGACTGTTTCGGCGTAGGACACTCTTCGACATCCATTTCAGCGGCACTTGGCTTCGCCGAAGCTGCCAGAATGCAGAATCTGACCCGGAAGGTCGTAGCAATAATAGGCGACGGAGCCATCACCGGAGGACTGGCTTTCGAAGGACTCAACAATGCCGGAGCAAGTCACGCTGATTTGCTCACAATACTCAATGACAACAATCAGTCCATTGACCACAATATAGGTGCGATGCACGACTACCTGCTCCGGGTCACAACCAGCAATTCTTACAACAAACTCAAAGACAAGATTTGGAACATATTCGGGGAAGGGGCTTTCAGGCATTTTATCCAGCGCTGGGTGAAAAGTCTGAAATCATGGTTTGTCAAGAGTTCGGGCGGTGATTTGTTCGAGTCGCTGGGGCTCAGATATTTCGGCCCGATTGACGGAAATGACATCGAAGAGGTCGTCTTCGCTCTGAAAAAGATAAAAAACATTCACGGACCGCGCATCCTGCACTGCAAAACCATTAAAGGCAAAGGATACCGGTATGCGGAGGAAGACCCTGTCACATGGCATGCTCCCGGCCGGTTCAATCCTGAAACCGGAGAAAGGATTTCGGGGAATCATCCCCACGACAGATATCAGGACGTGTTCGGAGAGGTGCTCACAGACCTTGCGACTAAAGATACCAATGTGGTGGGAGTAACTCCGGCCATGGCCCAAGGGTGCGGAATGTCCATGCTCGCCGAGCAAAGGCCGGGACAGTTCTTCGACGTGGGCATAGAAGAAGAACATGCAGTCACATTCTCAGCGGGACTCGCCGCCGGGGGAATAAAGCCGTTCTGCAACATTTACTCCGCATTTTCACAAAGGGCCTACGATGAAATCATCCATGACGTGGCACTCCAGCAGCTGCCGGTGATTCTCTGCTTCGACAGAGCCGGACTTGTAGGAGAGGATGGAGCCACACACCACGGGGCTTTTGACATGGCGGCCTACAGGAGCATCCCCAACACCATAATCTCCTCCCCGAAAGATGAGACCGAGCTGAAGATGCTCATGTACACCGCC
>HF986302.1:9647-14380 GCA_000432655.1 Bacteroides sp. CAG:1060 | reverse complement strand
TGCTTCCTATCGGGAAAGCGGAAACTCTGCTTGAGGGATCAAGGATTGCCGTCATATCTACGGGACCGGTAACCCACGATGCGCTTCAGGCGGCAGAAGAGTTCAAAGGAGAAGTGGGAGTATTCAATTTCAGATTCATAAAACCGCTTGACGAAACTCTTCTGGAAGATATCGCCCACAGATACGAATATATCCTGACCGTGGAGGACGGATGCCTCAAGGGAGGGCTGTACGGTGCAGTGTGCGAGTATATCAGCGAGAAGGGACTTGACTGCAAAGTCCATGGAATCGGAATACCTGATAAATTCGTAAGACAGGCCCGACAGAAAGAGCAACTCCACGAATATGGATTGGATAAAGAAGGCATTCTGACATTTCTGCAAAAAATTTTACGGAAATGTTTGGAAAATGACAAATAATCTCTATCTTTGCAATCCCTTTCCATAAGGGGGTCTTTGAAATAAAGATGCCGATGTAGCTCAGTTGGCGAGAGCGCGTGATTTGTAATCTCGAGGTCGTGGGTTCGACTCCCTCCATCGGCTCATCAGCAAAAAGGGCAAGTACCAGAGTGGCCAAATGGGGCAGACTGTAAATCTGCTGGTTTTACCTTCGGTGGTTCGAATCCATCCTTGCCCACCATTTTTCCGAAAGAAGAATTCTCTTCTGAACAAGCGGGGTTCGTATAATGGCTATTATGCCAGCCTTCCAAGCTGGAAATGGGAGTTCGATTCTCCTACCCCGCTCCAAAAAAGCCGATGTAGCTCAGGGGTAGAGCGCATCCTTGGTAAGGATGAGGTCATGAGTTCAATTCCCATCATCGGCTCATTTGCCGGTTATAGTAACCGGCTTGTTTTTGCAACAACTTTTATACGTAATATTATGGCAAAAGAAGTTTTTAAGAGGGATAAACCTCATGTTAACATTGGTACAATTGGCCATGTTGACCACGGTAAGACCACACTTACCGCTGCCATCACCAAGGTTTTGGCAGACAAAGGCTTTAGCGAGGCCAAGTCATTCGATCAGATTGACAATGCTC
The DNA here is from genome assembly GCA_000432655.1 of Bacteroides sp. CAG:1060. Taxonomy (GTDB): domain Bacteria; phylum Bacteroidota; class Bacteroidia; order Bacteroidales; family UBA932; genus Cryptobacteroides. The sequence continues at coordinate 13,341 of HF986302.1, read as the reverse complement.
CAGAAGAGAAGGAGCGTGGTATCACCATCAACTCTTCACACGTAGAATATCAGACCGCCAATCGTCACTATGCGCATGTAGATTGCCCGGGACACGCTGACTACGTAAAGAACATGGTTACTGGTGCCGCTCAGATGGATGGTGCGATTCTTGTAGTTGCCGCTACTGACGGTCCGATGCCTCAGACAAACGAGCACGTGCTTCTTGCAAAGCAGGTTAACGTGCCTAAGATGGTGGTTTTCCTTAACAAGGTTGACCTTGTAGAGGATGAGGAGATGCTCGATCTCGTTGAGATGGAGGTTCGCGAGCTCCTTAACAAGTATGATTTCGATGGCGACAACGCTCCTATTATCCGCGGTTCAGCTCTTGGTGCTCTCAACGGAGAGCCTAAGTGGGTTGAAAAGGTATTGGAACTCATGGACGCTGTTGACAGCTACATTCCGCTTCCAGTACGTGAGAACGAGAAGCCATTCCTCATGCCTATCGAGGACATCTTCTCTATCACCGGTCGTGGTACCGTAGTTACCGGACGTATCGAGACTGGTACCATCCATGTCAACGATGCAGCTGAAATCGTAGGTTTCAGCGACAAGCCAAAGAGCACCGTCGTAACTGGTGTCGAGATGTTCCGCAAACTCCTTGATCAGGGTGAGGCTGGAGACAATGTAGGTCTTCTTCTCCGCGGTATCGACAAGAAGGATGTAAAGCGTGGCGAGGTTATCGCAAAGCCAGGTTCAATCACTCCTCACAAGCACTTCCTCGGACAGATTTATGTCCTCAAGAAGGAAGAGGGTGGTCGTCACACTCCATTCCACAACAAGTATCGTCCTCAGTTCTTCATCCGTACCCTCGACGTTACCGGTGAGATTACTCTCCCAGAAGGCGTAGAGATGGTAATGCCTGGAGATAACGTAGAGATTAACGTTACCCTTATCACTCCTGTAGCTCTTAACGAAGGTCTTCGCTTCGCAATCCGTGAAGGTGGCCGTACAGTAGGTGCAGGTCAGGTAACCAAGATCCTCGACTAATTTTAACTCCTTGGTCGGTGTCTTCAACGCCACCGACCATTATAGGGGAATAGAACAATGGTAGTTCAGCGGTCTCCAAAACCGTCCATGTGGGTTCGATTCCTGCTTCCCCTGCAAATATCAAAGGTTACGATTTGGTAATTGTTTAACAGATGCCGCCTCTCTTGCTTCCATTCAGCGGTGTCCATTAAATGTAAAGATGAGAAAGTTTATCAATTACTTCAAAGAGTCTTTCGTAGAGCTGACCAAGAAGACTACTTGGCCAACCTGGCAGAAACTTCAGAGTTCTGCTGTCTTGGTTATAGTGGCAACGATTATTCTGGCCGCTCTTTTGTCGGTTATAGACTTCGCTTTCCAATCTCTGATGACTGCAATTTATACTCTGTAATCTATCTGGGCTGGTATGGGCGAAATGAAATGGTATGTTCTGCGTACCGCAGGCAGCAAGGAGAAAAAAGCCAAGGAATATCTTGAAAGGGAGATCGAGAAAAGCGGTCTTCAAGATCAGGTTGCACAGGTGCTTGTTCCCGTAAAGAAGGAAATCGTTACCAAAAATGGCAAAAGAAAAGCCGTTGACAAATTGCTTTTCCCTGGCTATGTCCTCATTCAGGCAGAGCTTAGCGCCAAGTTGGAAAACATCATCCGTAATCTTGTTCCGGGCATGAGCGGATTCCTTACTGAGAAGAAAACCACCAACGGAACCCAATTCGAAAGAGTGCCGGTGCCTGTTCGTGATGAAGAGGTACAGAGGATTCTTGGCGGCCAGGACGAGAATGCAGACAATGCAGCAGAAACATTAGTAAACTACTCCATCGGAGAGTCTGTCCGCATCACAGACGGTCCGTTCAGCGGATTCAATGGTGTCGTGGATGAGATACTCGAAGACAGGAGCAAGATGAAGGTAATAGTTGAAATCTTCGGAAGGAAGACACAAGTTGAACTCAGCTTTACTCAAGTAACAAAAGCATAACAAGGATTATTATGGCAAAAGAAGTTACCGGATATATCAAGCTCCAAATCAAAGGCGGAGCTGCCAATCCAGCACCTCCGGTAGGACCGGCTCTCGGTTCCAAAGGCTTGAACATCATGGACTTCTGCAAGGCTTTCAATGCAGCTACGCAGGGTCAGGCAGGCAAGGTTCTGCCAGTTGTAATCACAGTTTACAACGACAAGTCATTCACATTCGAGGTTAAGCAGCCGCCAGTAGCTGTATCGCTCAAGGAAGCAGCGAAGATCAGCAAGGCATCAGGTGAGCCTAACCGTAAGAAAGTAGCCTCCATCACATGGGATCAGGTGAAGACAATTGCAGAAGGCAAAATGCCGGACCTCAACTGCTTCACTCTCGCATCCGCAATGCGCATGGTAGCCGGAACAGCAAGAAGTTTGGGTATCACCGTTACAGGTGAATTCCCTGAGAACCTTTAATATCACACGCATTATGAGCAAATTGACAAAAAATCAAAAAGCAGTTGCAGAAAAGTACGATTCTCATAAGCTGTACCCGCTCGATGAAGCGTGCAAGATTGTAAAGGACATCACATACACAAAGTTTGACGCGAGTGTGGAACTCAGCGCGAATCTTGGTGTTGACCCTCGTAAGGCCAACCAGATGATTCGTGGCGTGGTTACCCTTCCTCACGGAACCGGTAAGGTTGTACGTGTACTCGCACTTTGTACTCCTGATAAAGAAAGCGAGGCTAAAGAGGCCGGTGCTGACTATGTAGGACTTGACGAATACATCGAGAAGATCAAGGGTGGCTGGACAGACGTGGATGTCATCATCTGTACTCCTTCAGTCATGGCCAAGGTCGGTGCTCTCGGAAAGATTCTCGGACCTCGCGGTCTCATGCCAAACCCTAAGACCGGCACTGTGACCATGGAGGTAGGAGCTGCCGTTAAGGCATCCAAGGGCGGTAAGATTGATTTCAAGGTTGACAAGACCGGAATCGTTCACGCTGCCATTGGTAAGGCTTCTTTCACTTCTGAGCAGATCTACGAGAATGCAAGTGAAGTTCTCCGTGCCATCTCCAAGCTCAAACCTCAGTCCCTCAAGGGAACATATATGAAAAGCGCGGCTCTTTGCTCAACAATGAGCCCGGGTATTAAAGTTGATCTCAAGGCATTCCTCAACAGTGCTGAGTAAAAATTCAATATTATGAAGAAGGAACTTAAAGGTCAGATTATTGAAAGCATCTCAGCTCAGCTCAATCAGTATCCAAACTTTTACATCACTGACATAGCTGGTCTGAATGCCGGACAGACAAGTAAACTCCGTCGCGAGTGCTTCAACGAGGGTGTTGAACTCACAGTAGTGAAGAACACTTTGTTCGCTCATGTACTCAAGGGAATGGAGGGCGAAGTAACTACTCTTGCAGATACTCTCGTAGGCAATACGGCTATCATGTACACCCACACCCCTGCAGCTCCTGCAAAACTTATCCAGAAGCTTCAGAGAGATGGTTTCAAGAAACCTGTCATCAAGGGTGCATTTGTACAGGACTGCGTCTTCATCGGTGAAGACAAGCTTGCACAGCTCGCAGCTATCAAGACAAGAGAGGAACTCATCGGCGATATCGTCGCTCTTCTCCAGAGTCCTATGCGCAACATCGTATCCGCTCTTGAGAACGCATCCGAGGGAAAGGCTGAAGACGAGAAAATCGGTTCAG
>HF986302.1:0-9617 GCA_000432655.1 Bacteroides sp. CAG:1060 | reverse complement strand
AAACCTGCTGATGCACCTGTAGCAGAGGCTGCCGAAGCCGCTCCTGCAGCAGAATAACAAAGATTTATATTAACAATTAAAAAATTATACTTATTATGGCAGATATTAAAGCCCTCGCAGAAGAGTTGGTAAACCTTTCTGTAAAAGACGTTCAGGAACTCGCAAAGGTTCTCAAAGAAGAGTACGGTATTGAGCCTGCAGCTGCAGCTGTTGTAGTTGCTGCTGACGGTGGAAACGGTGCAGCCGCTCAGGCTGAGCAGACTGAGTTTGATGTAATCCTCAAGTCAGCAGGTCAGGGCAAACTCAATGTAATCAAGGTTGTCAAGAGCGAACTCGGACTTGGTCTTAAGGAAGCTAAGGATCTCGTTGACGGTGCTCCTGCAACTCTTAAAGAGAAAATTTCCAAAGCAGACGCTGAGGCTCTCAAGGCAGCCCTTGAGGAAGCTGGCGCTGAGGTTGAGATTAAATAAATCAACCTCTCCCTGCTTTAGGGGACAAACAGGTTTAGAGCCGGGATTAGTGGCTCTAAACCTTTTTTCCGTATTTAAGTTTTTCTCTATTTCCAAGGCAGAATATGTCAAATAAGACCATCAACAAGCGAATCAACTTTGCAACATCCAACATTCTGGAATACCCGGATCTTCTGGAGGTGCAGCTGAAATCGTTCAAAGATTTCTTCCAGCTGGAAACCACTCCCGAGAACAGGAAAAACGAAGGTCTGTATCAGGTTTTCCAGGAAATATTCCCGATAGAGGATACAAGGAACAGCTATAAGCTGGAGTTTATCGATTATTTCATCGATCCGCCTCAGTATTCCATCGAGGAGTGTCTCGACAGAGGACTGACGTACAGCGTTCCTCTGAAGGCAAAGCTCCGCCTTTCATGCACGGATTCAGAGCACGAGGGTTTCGAAACGAGGGTTCAGGACGTATATTTGGGCAACATCCCGTATATGACTCCTGCCGGCACTTTCGTCATCAACGGATCCGAGCGAATCATTGTCTCTCAGCTTCACAGGTCTCCAGGCGTTTTCTTCGACCAGAGCATGCATGCCAACGGCACCAAACTCTACTCCGCCAGAATCATTCCTTTCAAGGGTTCGTGGATTGAGTTTGCTACCGACATCAACAACGTGATGTACGCATACATCGACAGAAAGAAGAAACTTCCTGTAACCACCCTGCTGCGAGCAATCGGCTACAACGCCGACAAGGATATCATTGACATCTTCGACCTCGCTGATGAAGTGAATGTCAATCTCGAAGAACTCAGAGCCAACAAGGGTCGCAAACTTGCGAACAACGTAATCAGGACCAAGTTCGAAGACTTCATCGATGAGGATACTGGAGAGGTAACGCCTGTAGAGCGCAATGAAATCATCGTCAGAAGAGGCGAAGTACTCGATGACGACACCATTGACGCTATCCTGCAGTCAGATGAGAAAACAATCCTTCTGCAAAAGGATGAGAACAACTCCAATGAGTATGCCATCATCTTCAACACCCTGCAGAAAGATCCGACATATACAGAGATCGAAGCTATCAACTACATCTACAAACAGCTCCGTAATTCAGAACCGCCTGATGAGAGCACTGCCAGGGATGTGATTGACAAACTCTTCTTCTCTGAAAAGAGATATGACCTCGGCAACGTGGGCCGCTATCGTCTGAACAAGAAACTCAATCTTTCGATTGACCCTCAGACACGCGTGCTCACCAATACTGATATCATAAAAATTATCAAGTACCTTATAGAGCTTATCAACTCCAAGGCTACAGTTGATGATATCGACCACCTTTCAAACCGTCGCGTGCGTACTGTCGGAGAGCAGCTGGCCAACCAGTTCAGCGTAGGTCTCAGCCGTATGGCCCGTACCATCAGGGAAAGGATGAACGTTCGCGACAGTGAGCAGTTCAACCCTATCGACCTCATCAACGCCAAGACACTCTCTTCTGTCATCAATTCATTCTTCGGCACGAGTCAGCTGTCCCAGTTCATGGACCAGACCAACCCGCTTGCGGAAATCACCCACAAGAGGCGTCTTTCCGCCCTTGGTCCGGGAGGATTGAGCAGAGACAGAGCAGGCTTTGAGGTACGAGACGTACACTATACGCACTACGGAAGACTCTGTCCTATCGAGTCGCCTGAAGGACCAAACATCGGTCTTATATCATCATTGTGCGTGTACGCAAGAATCGACGACCTCGGATTCATCGAGACCCCTTACCGCGACGTCAAGAACGGAAAGGTAGATCTCAGTGACGCAGGGTGCCATTATATGAGCGCAGAGGAAGAAGAGTCCAAACTTGTTTCACTTGCCAATGTCAAGATGGACAAGGAGGGCAACATTCTTGACGACCGCATCCAGTGCCGTCTTGAGGCCGACTTCCCTGTAGTCACAAAAGAGCAGGTTGACTATATGGATGTCGCACCTAACCAGATGGCATCCGTGGCAGCTTCCCTCATTCCGTTCCTTGAGCATGATGACGCCCACCGTGCATTGATGGGTGCCAACATGATGCGTCAGGCAGTTCCTCTCCTCAGACCGGAATCCCCTATCGTAGGTACCGGACTTGAAGAAAGAGCCTGCCTCGACTCCCGCACTCAGATTATCGCAGAACGCAGTGGAGAAGTCACTTATGTGGACGCAAACGAGATCCGCGTGAAGTATGATCGCACAGAAGACGAGAAGTTCGTAAGCTTTGCTCCGGAGGAGACCACTTACAGACTCCCTATCTATCGCAGGACCAACCAAAGCACAACCGTTACGCTCAAGCCTATCGTAAGGAAGGGACAGAAGGTTGTGGGAGGTCAGGTACTTACCGAAGGATACGCTACCCAGAACGGAGAACTTGCTCTCGGACGCAACCTTAAAGTGGCATTCATGCCTTGGAAGGGTTACAACTACGAGGATGCTATCGTTCTTTCTGAAGAGATGGTCAAATGGGATGTACTTACATCCGTTCACGTAGACGAGTATCTTACAGAAGTCCGCGACACCAAGAGAGGTATGGAGGAACTCACCTCCGATATCCCTAACGTAAGTGAGGATGCTACCAAGAATCTTGGAGAAGACGGTGTAGTACGCGTAGGTGCGCACATTGAGCCGGGAGACATCATGATCGGTAAGATTACTCCTAAGGGAGAGAGTGACCCGTCTCCGGAAGAGAAACTTCTCAAAGCCATCTTCGGTGACAAGGCTGGAGATGTAAAGGATGCTTCTCTCAAGGCAAACCCATCTCTTAGCGGAACAGTAATAAAGACTGCGCTCTATACCAAACTGTCGAAGGACGGAGGCAAGAGATCCTCTGCGAAGACTGAGCAGAAGACCAAACTGGATCTTCGTCAGGCGGATTTCGAGCGCAAAGCCGAAAAACTGTACTCTGATTTCCTTCAGAAGCTTGTTATCCTTACCAAGAACCTTAAGAGTGCCGGTATCAGCGACCTCTATGGAGTGGAAATACTTGAGAAGGACAAGCCTATCACAACTGAAGTTCTCAAGAGCATAGACTACAATAACATCAACTCCAACAAGTGGACCAACGACAAGGAAGCCAATGTCCTGATCCGCGAACTCATAAACAACTACTGCATCGCCCTCAAGACAGAGCAGGCCATCTGCAAGCGCGACATGGACAAGATCAAAGTCGGAGATGAACTGCCAAACGGAGTAATGCAGATAGCTAAGGTCTACATCGCCAAGAAGAGGAAAATCACTGTAGGTGACAAGATGGCGGGACGCCACGGTAACAAGGGTATCGTAGCAAAGATTGTCCGTCAGGAAGACATGCCGTTCCTTGAGGATGGTACTCCTGTGGATATCGTACTCAACCCGCTTGGTGTGCCTTCCCGTATGAACCTCGGACAGATTTACGAAACTGTTCTCGGATGGGCCGGAGACAAGCTCGGACTCAAGTTCAGTACACCTATTTTCGATGGTGCAAGTATTGACGAAATCTGTGAATACACAGACAAGGCCGGTGTTCCGAAGTTCGGTAAGACCAGGCTTCGTGACGGTGGTACCGGAGATTATTTCGATCAGCCGGCAACCGTGGGCGTAATCTACATGATCAAGCTCGGACACATGGTTGACGACAAGATGCATGCACGTTCTATCGGACCATACTCTCTTATCACACAGCAGCCGCTCGGAGGTAAATCTCAGTTCGGTGGACAGCGATTCGGAGAAATGGAGGTCTGGGCACTTGAGGCATTCGGTGCAGCCAACGCTCTTCAGGAGATTCTTACAGTTAAGTCTGATGACGTTGTGGGCAGAGCCAAGACCTATGAGGCCATCGTCAAGGGCGACCCTATTCCACCAGCAGGAATTCCGGAATCACTCAATGTGCTTCTGCACGAACTCCGCGGCTTGGGTCTTAAGGTAACATTGGAATAATTGTTTGATTGTATAGTAATATGCCTGCATTCAATAATAAAGACAATAAGATAAAGAGCAACTTCCAGACGATCAGCATTGCTCTCGCGTCTCCGGAGGACATTACCGCACGTTCATGCGGCGAGGTCCTCAAGCCGGAAACCGTCAATTACAGAACATACAAGCCTGAAAGGGAAGGTCTGTTCTGCGAGATGATTTTCGGTCCTACCAAAGATTACGAGTGCTACTGTGGTAAGTACAAGAGAATCCGTTACCGCGGAATCGTCTGCGACAGATGTAAAGTTGAGGTGACAGAGAAAAAAGTGCGCCGCGAAAGAATGGGACACATCAACCTGACTGTTCCTGTAGCGCACATCTGGTACTTCAAGTCAGCTCCAAACAAGATTTCCGCACTCCTGGGACTTCCGGCAAAGAAGTTGGAATCAGTAATCTACTATGAGAAGTACATAGTAGTGAAACCTGGAGCAAGCGGATGCGAAAAAATGGATCTTCTCTCAGAGGATGAATATTTGGACGTACTTGCCCGCATTCCCGGCAACCAGAATCTGCCAACGTCAGATCCTGACAAGTTCATAGCGAAAATGGGCGCCGAGGGTGTGTACGACCTCCTCAAAGAGATTGATATAGAAGAGCTTGGAAAGGAACTTCGCCAGAGAATGCTCACCGAGACATCTCAGCAGCGCAAGGCTGATATTCTCAAGAGGCTTCAGGTAGTGAAATGGTTCCAGGAGTCAAAGGGTATCAACCGTCCTGAATGGATGATCATGAAGGTCATCCCGGTGATTCCGCCGGATCTCAGACCTCTCGTTCCTCTTGACGGAGGACGTTTCGCGACCTCAGATATAAACGATTTGTATCGTCGCGTGATTATCCGCAACAACCGTCTCAAGAGGCTTATCGAAATCAAGGCTCCGGAAGTTATTCTTCGCAATGAGAAGCGTATGCTTCAGGAAGCCGTGGATTCCCTCTTCGACAACTCTAAGAAGTCTTCAGCCGTAAAAAGCGAGTCCAACAGGGCCCTCAAGTCCCTTTCTGATTCGCTCAAGGGTAAGCAGGGACGTTTCCGCCAGAACCTCCTCGGTAAGCGTGTCGATTATTCAGCACGTTCGGTTATCGTCGTAGGTCCGGAACTCAATATGCACGAATGCGGTCTTCCTAAGTTCATGGCGGCCGAGCTTTACAAACCATTCATCATCCGCAGGCTCATTGAGCGCGGTATCGTGAAGACCGTAAAGTCAGCCAAGAAGATTGTGGACAGAAAGGATCCGGTCATCTGGGATATCCTTGAAAACGTAATGAAGGGACATCCGGTGCTCCTCAACCGTGCGCCGACTCTTCATAGACTCGGTATTCAGGCATTCCAGCCGCGAATGATAGAAGGGAAGGCCATTCAGCTGCATCCGCTCGCTTGTACCGCATTCAACGCGGACTTCGATGGAGACCAGATGGCTGTTCACCTTCCACTCGGCAACGCTGCTATCATGGAGGCCCAGCTCCTTATGCTCGGTTCGCAGAACATCTTGAACCCGGCCAACGGAGCGCCAATCACGGTACCTTCACAGGATATGGTTCTTGGTCTCTACTACATCACCAAGATTCGTCCTGGTGCCAAGGGTGAGAACAAGTGCTTCTACTCTCCGGAGGAAGTTATCGTAGCATACAACGAGAAGGCCATTGAAATGCACGCCCTCATCAAGGTGAGAATACCTGTAGACAAGCAGGATCCATCCAAGGGCACGCAGATCGTTGAGACTACCGCCGGACGTATTATCGTAAATCAGTGCGTGCCGGACGAAGTTCCATACGTCAATGAAATTCTCGGAAAGAAGTCACTCAGAAAGATTATTACCGATGTCATCAAGCACACAGGTGTGACACGCACCGCCAAGTTCCTTGACGACATCAAGAACCTCGGATATTATCAGGCGTTCCGCGCCGGCATCTCATTCAACCTCGGAGACGTACTCATCCCTGCGGAGAAGACAACCCTTGTGGAAGATGCCTACAAGCAGGTAGCCTCCATCCGTGACGATTTCGAAAACGGTTTCATTACCAACAACGAGCGCTACAACAAGGTGATTGACCTTTGGTCTGCTGTGGATAACAAGCTCACCAAGATTGTGACAAAGCAGATTTCCGAAGACCAGCAGGGCTTCAACCCTGTATATATGATGCTGGATTCAGGAGCCCGTGGTTCAACCACCCAGATCAAACAGCTCTGCGGTATGCGTGGTCTTATGGCCAAGCCTCAGAAGGCCGGTGCTTCCGGTGCGGACATTATCGAGAACCCTATCGTCTCCAACCTTAAAGAAGGTATGACGGTGCTGGAGTACTTCATCTCCACCCACGGAGCTCGTAAGGGTCTTGCCGATACCGCCCTTAAGACTGCAGATGCCGGATACCTGACGAGACGTCTGGTGGATGTTTCTCATGACGTAATCATCAATGAAGAGGATTGCGGCACGCTCCGCGGACTTATCGCCACAGCCATCAAGAACAAGGATGAAGTGGTAGAGTCCCTTGGCGAGAGAATTCTCGGACGTACTTCCGTTCACGATATCTTCAACCCTCTCACAGGAGAGCTTATCATCAAGGCAGGTGAGGAAATCAGGGAGAAGGAAGCAGACCTTATTGACTCCCTCCCTATCGAGCAGGTAGAAATACGCTCAGTTCTCACTTGCGAGAGCAGAAAGGGTGTGTGTGCCAAGTGTTATGGCCGCAACCTTGCTACAAGCAGAATGGTGGAGAAAGGTGAAGTGGTCGGTGTCATTGCAGCACAATCCATCGGAGAACCTGGTACACAGCTTACCCTCCGTACATTCCACGTCGGTGGTACGGCGTCTTCATCAGCAGCGGATTCGTCCATCGAGTCCAAGTACGACGGTATCCTCAAATTCGAGGAACTCCGTACCATTGACAAGGCTACTGATGACGGCAGGACAGATACTGTGGTAGTAAGCCGAATGACAGAACTTCGCATCATAGATGAGAATACCGGTATAACCTACTCTCAGTACGATGTTCCTTACGGAGCCATTCTTTACAAGAAAGATGGAGCAAAAGTCAAGAAGGGAGATCTGATCTGCGACTGGGATGCATACAACGCCACCACTATCGTGGAGACATCAGGTACCGTCCAGTTCGAGAATATGATTGAAGGCGTGACCTTCAAAAAGGAAAGCGCCGATGAGTTCTCTACAAGCACGGACAAGGTCATCATCGAGTCTAAGGACAAGACAAAGACCCCGACATTGCACATCCTCAACGAAGCAGGTGACACCATCAAGACTCTCAACCTCCCTGTAGGCGGACATATTCTCGCTGAAAGCGGAGATAAGGTGAAAGTCGGAGACGTCATCATGAAGATTCCTCGTGCAGTCGGCAAGGCAAGCGATATCACCGGAGGTCTTCCTCGAGTTACAGAGCTCTTCGAGGCCCGTAACCCTTCAAGCCCATCAATCATCTCCGAGATTAACGGTGAGGTAGTCATGGGTAAGGTCAAGAGAGGAAACCGCGAGATTATCGTGCAGAACAAGTACGGTACGGAGAAGCATTACCTCGTACCTCTTACCAAACAGATTCTTGTACAGGAGAATGACTACGTCAAGGCCGGAACTCCACTTTCGGACGGCGGTGTGTCACCAAGCGACATCCTCAATGTCCTTGGACCGGTCAAGGCTCAGGAATACATTGTAAATGAGGTACAGGCGGTATATCGTCTTCAGGGTGTTAAGATCAATGACAAGCACTTTGAGATTATTGTACGCCAGATGATGCGCAAGGTGGAAATCACCAATCCGGGCGATACTGAGTTCCTCGCAGAGGAGATGGTGGACAAGTGGAAGTTTACTGACGTAAACAACAATATCTACGGTAAGTTCTTCATCCTCAATGCCGGAGGTTCACAGAAATATCACGAAGGCGACATCATCAGTGCCCGCGAACTTCGCAGCGAGAATGACTCTCTGCAGAGACAGGGACTTGAGATGATTGCTGTAAGGCCTACAAGACCTGCTACTGCAAAACTCATCCTTCAGGGTATCACCAGAGCCGCACTCAAGACAGACAGCTTTATCTCCGCAGCTTCCTTCCAGGAGACCACCAAGGTTCTCAGCGAGGCAGCCATCAGGGGAAGAGTCGATCATCTTGAAGGACTTAAGGAAAACGTTATCTGCGGACACCTTATTCCTGCCGGTACCGGTCTGAAGGCATACCAGGATATCATTGTCGGACGCAAGGACGATCTCGCACAGGAGCTCAACGACCTTTAGTCTGAATACAGTTCTATAAGCGACAAGAGGCTGGCTAAAAATTTCTTTTTGGCCGGCCTCTTGCTTTGATAGGTATCGGAATATTAAGTGGTTGCTTCGCTCAGAGTCGCGTTGATACGATACATCTTGCCCGGCTCCAGATAAATGTCTGATGAAAGAATCTTGATATCTTCGAAGTAAGTGGAAGAAGAACGGGCTATAATGTTAAGTACCGTTCCGGATGGCAGAGTAAAAGTATTTCCGGTATATCCTATAATGTACGCTACGATATTGCCGCTGCCGTCGGGACTGACGCCTGTGCCATATGCCGAACCTCCGGATTGAAACATGGTTCCAAGACCAACGTTGCAATAAGACCAGGAGTTTCCAGTAAATTTGCCGAATTCATCATTTGCATAAGACCATCCGGTGAATGTGAGAGCAGGTGAATAAGGACTCTTATATGCACTAAAATCCACATTGATTATATCATGGCCGCTTGGCACATTGGCTGTAACCTTTACGACATAGCAGATACTCTTAAGAATCACATTTACATCTCCTGCGACAAGAGCGGGGAAATCCGTAATCTTTCCGTGCATCACAACGGCCTCGTCAACATTTGACAGATCGCCATTGCTCCTCTGCAACTGATATTCAGCAGAAACACTAATGAACGAATTACCTTTTTTCAGATTGTACAAAAGAGGATCCGTATTATCGGCAAGACCTATACCTTCCCTCTTTTTTGACTGCCAAGGCTTTTCTGTAGTGCCTTCTCCTTCCGTAAGCGCAGGGTAGAACACAGACACCATCACAGCGCCGTCAGGATTGGAATATTTGCCGCTGAACTTCGCAGAGGCGCCAGCGGTAGTTGCCTCAAAGACGTCATTGGAAAGGATATTTTGGGAAGCGTCAATGGCCACGAGCGAAATCTTGTCGCCGGCCTTCCATGCCGCCTTGAGGACATT
>HF986301.1:66158-86601 GCA_000432655.1 Bacteroides sp. CAG:1060 | reverse complement strand
ATCATGTGTTTTTTTAAAAAATCAAATCTTTTTTTTAAGGCGGCTCTTGTCGCACTTGTAGGGGCTATGTGCTTCTCCTGCACCAAGCAGACTCCAGAGCCGGAGCCGAACCCGGGAGTTGATTGGGGAACCACCACTATTGCTTCTGTTCTGGATAGCAAGGTTGGTGAGACTTTTGAGCTGAAGGCCGTCGTGGCTGGAGTTAATGAGAAGGGTGTGATTCTTCAGCAGGATGGTGAAGATCGCATCTATGCCTTTAAGGGTGAAGAGCATGGGCTTAAGATTGGTGATGTTGTAAATGTAAAGGGTGAGACAAGTGCAAGAAATGGTCTTGTCCAATTCGGTATGGGATGTGAGCTTGAGAAGACAGGTGAGCATATTGATGTAGTATTTCCGGAGGCTGAGGCTTTTGGTGCGGAAGAGATTGCTGCGTATATGAAGAATCCTTCGATAAAGTACGTCACCTATACCGGAACGGTACTTATCTCAGGCAATTATACCAATTTTGAGATTGATGGTACTGATGTGGTAGGTAGTCTTGACTATATGTCAGAGGACTTCCGTACCAATTACAAGGGACATAGCCTTACTATTACCGGATGGTTGTTCGGTTCATATAAGACTTTTATGTACACGGTTCCTGTGGATGTAAAAGACAATGGCGTGGCCGGGGAGGATGTTCCGGAAGGAGCTATTTATTACAATACATTCGATAAGGAACTCTCTTCTCAGACATTCGGCTCGGACGGCGGTTCGTGGCCATACCTTGATGAGTTTGACGGCTGGAATGGTCATAAGGGTTCTGGATCAGATGCCGTTACATACAGCTTCCAGAAGATGAGTCTCCGTACCAACCAGTCTTCCAAGGGATCGCTCTCACTTTATGACGGATCAGGAAAGAACAATATCTTCTTCAGTACTGCTCCAAACTACTTTATTATAGAGAATATTTCGCTTCCTGGTACAAAGTTGCATCTGAGTTTTGGCGCGCAGCGTTACGCACAGGGCGCTACCAACACTTTTGTTAAGTCTGATTTCGAGGTTCGTCTTTCCGCTGATGGACAGACCTGGTCGCAGGCTCTTGATTACGGATTTGGAGATGTGGAGGATGTTCCGGGCGACTGGAGACTCGCCAGCGCGGACTTTACCCTTCCTGAAGGTACAAGTAAACTATATATCAAATTCGTGGCTAAGATGAGCAGCGTGAATCGTATTGACGATGTTCTTCTTGTGCCGGGAGAGGGTGGTCAGGAAATTGTCTTCGGCGGTTCCGAGGAGGTACCGATGTCAAGCATTGCAGATGTGCTGAACTCTCCTACTGATGAAATTTATAAGATTCAGGGTCAGATAGTAGGTATCCATACTAAAGGATTTCTCGTGGATGACGGTACAGGAACTATCCTGGTATTCAAGAAGAAACACGGAATGGAGGTCGGGTATAATGTCATAGTGGAGGGTGCTACCACCGTTTATGGCGGTATGAAGCAGTTCGGTGAGAGCTCTGAGATAGAGAAAGTGTCTGAAGGAACTGTTACATATCCGACTCCGGTGGAGTTTAAAGCTGCTGACTTCGATGCTTATGCCAACTCTCCATCCATAAAGTATGTTAAGTATACAGGCGTGCTTTCTTATTATAAGGATGAGATTTATCAGCCTCATTATAATGTGACTATCGATGGTACAGAGACGATTGCTACTATTTCCTATCCTGTAAATGAACTTAATATCGACAAGTATGTCGGCTCTTCTGTGATTGTGACAGGTTACTTGGTGGCCGTGTCCGGCAATGACACCAAATATGCCAACACTATGGCGACTTCCATTGAGTTTAGCGAGAAAGAAGAAAGACCTTCTGAGGATCAGGCCATAAGTGTGAAAGAACTTAATGCCAAGCTTGCCGGTATGCAGTCCGGGGCATCATTGAAGGATCTTGTGGCTGTCGTGGGATATGTGGCTGCGAACAATGAGGGAGGCGCACTCTACCAGGTGATATCCGTTGTGGACAATACGGGAGAAGCGCATTCAGGTATTATCGTTAAGGATGAAAACTTTACCGAGAAGACTCTTCCTGTCGGAACGAAGGTCATCATAGGACTTCAGCGTGCCACATACGACCTTAATAAAGGTTTGCCTCAGATTAGGAAGGCTACAATCTATAAGACTGACAAGAAAGCGGACATTGTTGTGCCGGTGATTGATGACTCGCAGTGTGCCGATTATCTCGGACAGTATGTTACGGTCAAGGACCTCACCGCTCCTGACACTGCCACCACATGGTGCGTGGATGGAAAGAGCACTACGACCAAGTTTACTGGAGCGAAAGGAGGTATTGTAGCTTCATATGTTACCAAGTATGCTGTCTATAAAGATGAGAAGATAGCTCATAAGACAGCGAATCTGTCAGGTGTTATGGAGATATTCGACGATCTTTACGAGATTATTCCTACGAGTATGGCGGATGTCGCTGGCTTTAAGGAGTAATTGATTGTTCATAAAAACGAAAAGAGGCCGACCTTTTAGTCGACCTCTTTTTCGTTATATCAAGAAATTATTTCTTGCGGGCAATAACTTTCTTGGCAGCCTCCACGATATGCGGGGCGTCAAGTCCGTATGCCTTGAGAAGTTCTGCAGGAGTACCTGACTGACCGAAACGGTCCTTACCGTTGACGAACTCCAGCGGAGCAGGAAGGTTGGCTGCGAGTACACCGGCAACAGCCTCTCCGAGGCCACCGGTCATATTGTGCTCTTCTGCGACAACAGCGCATCCTGTCTTGCCGATAGACTCGAGGAGAGCCTTCTCGTCAAGAGGCTTCACTGTGGCCACATTGAGGACCTCTGCGCTGATGCCTTCTGCCTCAAGGGCTTCTGCAGCCTCAAGAGCCGGCCATACAAGGTGTCCGTTGGTGATGATGGTTACATCCTTTCCTTCGTTGAGGTTGTAAATCTTTCCGATTTCGAACGGCTCGTCTGCCGGAGTGAAATTAGGTACGGAAGGACGACCGAAGCGAAGATAGACAGGGCCTACATATTTTGCAGCGGCGATAGTTGCGTTCTTGGTCTGGTTGTAATCGCAAGGAACGATGACTACCATTCCAGGGAGGGCGCGCATAAGAGCGACATCTTCCATTGTCTGGTGTGTGGCGCCGTCTTCTCCGAGGGTGATACCTGCGTGTGAAGAAGCTATTTTCACATTGGTGTGGCCGTATGCCACTTCCTGACGAAGCTGGTCATATACACGACCGGTAACGAACTCGGCGAAAGAACCGATGAAAGGAACCTTTCCGGTAATGGCAAGTCCTGCCGCTACGCCGACCATGTTGGATTCTGCGATACCGCACTGGATGAATCTTTCAGGGAATGCCTTTGCGAAAGCTCCCATCTTGAGAGAGCCTTTGAGGTCTGCCGTAAGGGCAAGCACTCTCTCGTCTTCGCGTCCTGCGATGGCAAGACCTTCACCGAAACCGCTGCGGGTATCGACTTTGCCTGTGTCAATATATTTCTTCATACTAAAAATCTCCTAAAGTTTCAGGTAACTGCTTCATAGCGGCCTCGCACTGCTCTGCTGACGGAGCCTTGCCGTGCCACTCGTGTGTGCCTGCCATAAAGTCTACTCCGTGACCCATTTCAGTCTTGAAGAGAATCATTTTTGGCTTGCCGTTGGCTTTGTGTGCCATGGTAAATGCATTGAGAATGCTCTCGTAGTCGTGTCCGTCTGCGATGATGACATCCCATCCGAAAGCACCCCACTTTTCGCTGAGGTCTTCAATACCGGTAATGGTGGTGGTAGGACCGTCAATCTGCTGTCCGTTCCAGTCGGTAAATGCAATGAGGTTGTCTACCTTGTGGTGAACAGCCCACATTCCGGCTTCCCAGATCTGTCCTTCCTCGCTTTCACCGTCACCGCAGAGGCAGTAAACGCGGTTCTCGTCTCCATCGAGCTTTTTGCCGAGGGCGATGCCCGCTGCCACTGAAAGGCCCTGTCCGAGAGAGCCTGAAGGCTTGAATACGCCAGGGAGTCCGTCCGTTACGCATGGATGTCCCTGAAGGCGGCTGCCGAATTTACGGAGTGTTCCAAGCTCGCTTACAGGGAAATAACCTGAGCGTGCGAGTACTGAATAATACACAGGGGCGAGATGTCCGGCGGAAATAATGAAAACATCCTGTCCTTTTCCACTGCGGGTCCATGTGGCCGGATCATGCTTCATTTCATTGAAATAAAGCGTTGTCATCACATCTGTGATGCCCAAAGATCCACCCGGGTGTCCGGATTTGGCCATAGTAACCATCCTGACGATGTCCCTGCGGACCTGTGAGGAAATCTTTTTGAGATCTTCTATTGTTGCCATATATGTTTGGTTATAATTTATGTACTGACATAGTGTGCAAATATAGCAAAAAAATGCGTTATATTTGCGAATGATTATGGAAATGAGAAGTATTCGCAATTTTTGCATCATAGCGCACATCGACCACGGCAAGAGCACTCTTGCCGACAGGCTCATAGAGTCCACGCGCACCCTTGGTTCCAGAGATATGTCCAATCAGGTGCTGGATGATATGGACCTGGAGAAGGAGAAGGGCATCACGATAAAGAGCCATGCCATTCAGATGATACACAAGTATAAGGGAGAGAATTACAAACTTAACCTTATCGATACTCCGGGGCATGTGGATTTCTCGTACGAAGTATCTCGTTCCATAGCTTCATGTGAGGGAGCATTGCTTGTTGTAGATGCGTCCCAGGGCGTGCAGGCGCAGACGATTTCCAATCTCTATATGGCTATTGACCACGGACTTGAAATCATTCCTGTGCTCAATAAAATCGATATGGAGTCCGCTCAGGTGGAAGTGGTTACCGATGAGATATGTGAGCTTATCGGATGCGACCCGGAGGATGTGTTCAAGGTCTCAGCCCGCACCGGGGAAGGCGTTGCTCCTATTCTCGATGCTATCGTAGAGAAAATTCCCGCACCAAAGGGTGATCCGGAGGGCCCGCTTCAGGCGTTGATTTTTGACTCGGTGTTCAATTCTTTCCGCGGGGTGATAGCATATTTCAAAATCAAGAACGGCTCTGTGCGCAAGGGCGACAAGGTGAAGTTCTTTGCTACCGGAATGGAATACGAGGTGGAAGAGGTCGGACATCTCAAGATGAAGCTCATTCCTACGGATGAGATTGGTTGCGGGGATGTTGGATATGTCATTACCGGCATCAAGAGTGCTGCCGAGGTGAAGGTGGGTGATACTATTACTCATGTGGCCAATCCTTGCAGTGAGGCCATTTCCGGCTTTGAGGAGGTCAAGCCTATGGTGTTCGCCGGTATGTATCCTGTGCAGGCGGACAAATTTGAGGAGCTCCGTACCGTGCTCGAGAAATTCCAGCTCAATGACGCTTCGTTCGTTTACGAGCCGGAGAGTTCTTTGGCGTTGGGGTCCGGATTCCGATGCGGTTTTCTCGGTTTGCTGCATCTTGAAATCGTGCAGGAAAGACTCTTCCGCGAATTTGATATGGATGTGGTGACAACGGTTCCGAACGTGTCTTATAAGGTTTACACCACGCAGGGCGAGGTGATGGACGTGCATAATCCTTCAGGTCTTCCGCCTTCAACCATGATAGACCATATTGAGGAGCCTTATATCCGTGCCCAGATAATTTCCAAGTCCGAGTTTTTCGGTCCGATAATGAAGCTCTGTCTTGACAGGCGCGGAACTCTCATCGGACAGCACTATATCACTGCGGATCGAGTGGAACTCACGTATGACATGCCTTTGTCCGAGATAGTCTTTGACTTTTACGACAAGCTCAAAACCATCTCCAAGGGCTATGCCTCCTTTGACTATCATGTCATAGACTTCCGCCCGGCGCGGCTGGTGAAGCTGGATATTCTTCTCAACGGAGAGCCGGCCGATGCGCTTTCCACGCTTATCCATGAGGATAATGCCTATGATTTCGGACGCAAAATGTGCGTAAAACTTAAGGACCTTATACCGAGGCAGCAGTTCGATATTCCTATTCAGGCTGCAATCGGAGGGAAGATTATCGCGCGTGAGACAGTCAAGCAGGTGCGTAAGGATGTGACTGCAAAGTGCTATGGCGGTGATGTTTCACG
The DNA here is from genome assembly GCA_000432655.1 of Bacteroides sp. CAG:1060. Classification (GTDB taxonomy): domain Bacteria; phylum Bacteroidota; class Bacteroidia; order Bacteroidales; family UBA932; genus Cryptobacteroides. Next base: position 80,494 of record HF986301.1, on the reverse strand, counting down.
AAAGCGCAAACTCCTCGAGAAGCAGAAGGAAGGGAAGAAGCGCATGCGTCAGATAGGCACGGTTCAGGTGCCGCAGAGCGCATTTATGGCTGTTCTGAAACTTGATTCTTAATGTTCGGACTTGAGAATTGGGGTCTGCTTGGGCTGTTCCTTGGCAATCTGCTGGCTGCTACAGTAGTCCCTTTCAGTTCGGACGCATTGTATATTGCGGTCCTGTCTGTCATGAAGCGGCCACTTGAGTGCTTTGTCGTTGCCACGGCGGGCAATTGGCTTGGCAGCGTCATTACCTATTACATGGGGCGTTTGGGCAGATGGGAGTGGCTTGAGAAATGGTTTAAGGTCAAACGCGAAACCCTTCAGAAACAGAAAGAGAAGGTGGACAAATATGGTGTCTGGCTTGCGTTGATTGCCTGGGTTCCATTTGTAGGAGATGTTCTGGTGATAGCCCTGGGCTTTTATCGCACAAAGCCGGTGCCTACCATACTGCTTTTGCTTGTTGGCAAGGCGTTGAGGTTCCTTGTGTGGACATTGCTGGTAGGGGCTATATAAACTATGGAACCGGATCATATCCGCTACCGCCCCATGGGTGACAGCGAAGGATGCGTTTGAGCCCCAGCCAGAATCCTTTTATCGGTCCATATTTGCGAAATGCCTCCAGGGTGTATTGAGAGCATGTCGGAGTAAAACGGCAGGTCGGCGGCTTGAGTGGGGAGATGCAGATTTGGTAAAATCTGATAAGGAGGATAAACGGTGCGGAAACTATCTGCTTTATGACTTTCAATGTCTTTCCTTTGCTTTTCATGGCTGCTGGGTGGTTTTGCTTATGCGAGCCAGAATGCTTTCTATCTCGGCACAAATGACATTGAAATCGGCAATCTCCTTGCCCCAATATGAGAACATGACGTCAATTCCCATTGGAGCCGCCTTGTGTGTGCGGTACGCCTCCCGGATGCGTCTCTTCAAAAGATTCCTTTTGACGGCGCGTTTAAAATACTTTTTGGGAACCGATGCAATGATGCGGTTAAGTCCGTCTTCCCGGCTTTTTCTCCAGCAATACCTGAAATGAGCGGTAGTTCCCCAGCGCCCATCGCTTATGAGTGCGGAAACTGATGCCTTCCCACACAGCCTCTCCTCTTTGGAGAATGTGTTGGCGGGTTCGGACATATTAGCGGGAGTTGCTGAGGTATAATTCGATGGCCCTTCCTACAGAAGGTGCTTCCGGGGTCGGGGCTTTGAATGCTATATCTATACCGGCGTCTTCCATAGCCTTGACTACGGATTTGCCGAAAGAAACGAACTTTATGTTCTCCTGTTTGAAATCAGGGAAATTTTCTTTGAGGGAGACGACGTCCGACGGGTTGTAGAGCACCACGATGTCGTATGTGTGAAGATCGATGCCGTGGAGGTCCTGGGATACACCCTTTACCAAAGTGCAGGTGGAATAGTCAAGTTGTGCTTTGTCGAAGAGCGACGTGAGCGGTGCGACATTGGCACCTTGCGCCGAGGTTATGAGGAACTTCTCGCCTTTGTGCTTCTGGCTTACGAGTCCGACGATGGACTCCGGTGTTCCGGTGCCATAGAATATTTTGCGCTTACGGTACACGATGTGTTTCTGCAGGTACATTGCAACAGCTTCTGTAGAACAGAAATACTTCATTGTCTCAGGTACCTTGAACCGCATTTCTTCGCTGAGTTTGAAATATGCGTCTATTGCGAGTCTTGAGGAAAATACTACTGCTGTATAGTCCGGAAGATTGATTTTTTCTGCTCTGAATTCCTTGGCAGAAAGAGGCTCCATTATAAAGAACGGATTGAAATCCACCTCTGCTCCATGATTGTTTTGAAGTGCCTCGTAGGAGGCGAGATTGGTCGGAGTCTGCTGTGATATGAGAATCTTCATTTTAATCTTCTACTGTTACATCAACGCGCTCAGCACTAAAATAGAGGCCGGCACAATTTCAAGGGTGCAAAGATACAAAAAAGTGCGCAAATTGGAGCAAACGCTTTTCAAAAACTGCATGGTTCTTATTATTGCACAGAGAAAAAACAATGCTGTCTCCGAGTAGAATACGATTTTGGAGGTTGATTCATCCGCATTGAAAAAAATCATTGCGCCGGAAGAGAGAATCATCAGGAAGCAGAGCAGAATAAAGAAGGAATAAAGATTTCTTCTCGCTGCCTGGGCGTTGTCCCTGCTTAGCAGTTTTGGAGATATGCACACATGCAGAATCTGGCGGAATGAAAGATATGCGGTGAGGACTCCCACCAGGGCTACTGAAGTCCATTGTGGCGGGATGTTTTCGAGAAATGACGGCTCGTATAGAGAGAAACGGTCTGCAATCAGGCAGAACGGCAGTACGCATACTGCCGCTATGCGGTTGCGGATGCGAGCCATGCTGACATTGTGTTCGAAAGAGGCCACTCCGCGAGGCCGTCCGATGCTGTACATCATGGATGGCATCAGTTTGAACAAATCCCCGAGATACAGGAGAAACAGTATGACGGATACCGTTGTCAGTATCTTGTTGGTGAGGATGTCTCCCCACTCTGTCATTGCCGGTGGAATCATCAGTTTCCTCTTTTAGCACCGTACCCCATGGATGTGAGCAAGGCTGTGACTTTATCTCGAAGGTCTCCTTGAATGGTGATCTCTCCATCTTTGGCAGTGCCTCCTACGCCGCATTTCACCTTCAGTGTCTTGGCAAGCGCCGCAAGATCGTCGCCGCTTCCTTTGAAACCTTCGATCAGCGTCACCTGCTTGCCGGCGCGCCCTCGGCGGTCTATACGTACTATAAGCCTCTGCTGGGAAGGAGGGAGCGTTGTCTCTTCCTGTGTCTCTTCTGTCTGATATTTGAAATCAGGGTTTGTGGAATATACCACCCCAAGTCTTTTCTTCCAGTCCATGTCAACAACCTCTTTATTCGCGCACAATTCTTGTATGCGTTTTCAACTAAAAATATAATTTTTGCAAAGATACGGAATTTGGATGTATCTTTGTGTTTTGTCACTTACGAAAGAGTATAATATGGACAATAAGAAATTCACGCTCTATCACAGGCTGTGTGCGGTGTTTGCCTTTGTGGTATCTGCCGTGACCTATCTGCTTACTATCGAAGCCTCTGCGTCTTTCTGGGACTGTGGAGAGTTTATAGCCTCATCATATAAACTGGAAGTCGGGCATCCGCCGGGAAACCCTATGTTCCAGCTTTTTGCGCGCTTCTTCACATTGTTCGGGGACAACATGCATGCTGCAGTTCTGATTAATGCGATGAGTGCGTTGTGCTCTGCTCTCACCATCTTTTTCCTGTACCTGACCATAGTATGGTTTGCCAAAAGGCTCTTCAAACCTTCTTCTGACGGTACTTACACGGTAGCGCAGGCCATATCCATAATGGGCTCGGGATTGGTGGGCGCTCTTGCATATTGCTTCTCCGATACTTTCTGGTTTTCAGCCGTGGAGGCGGAAGTGTATGCAATGTCTTCACTTTTCACCGCCGTCGTGTTCTGGTGTATGACTGTATGGTACGACAGGGCGGACAGGCCTCATGCCGACAAGTGGATTGTCTTCATCGCTTTCATTCTTGGATTGAGCATAGGTGTGCATCTGCTCAATCTCCTTATGGTGCCGGCTCTGGTGTTCATGTTCTATTATAGGAAGCGGGAGGATAGACCGTTCTCTTTCTGGGAGCTATGCAAGATTTTCCTGGTGGGCGTGGTACTGTTGGCGCTGATTTTCTTCGTGATAATCCCGTACCTTCCGAAGGTGGCGGCTTATTTCGACCTGTTCTTCGTGAATGTGCTTGGCTTGCCGTATAACAGCGGTGCCGTTTTCTTCATGGTGCTGTTCCTCGGACTGTGCTTCTGGGGATTGTTCGTGTCTCTGAAGAAAGGCAAAGCGGCCGTCAATACTGCGCTTCTGTGTCTTACCACGATAGTCATAGGTTTTTCGGTATTCAGTGTGGATATCATACGCTCATGCGCAAAGACTCCTACCAATGAATATCAGCCAGATAATCCTTTTACCCTTGTAAGGTATCTTTCCAGGGAGCAGTACGGCTCCACACCTCTTCTGTATGGACAGTATTTTGACGCGCCATACGATTTGGAAACCAAGCAGTATTGGGCACCTCTGGGCGGAAAGTACAAGAAAGTGGATTCTCCAGTGCAGGCAAAGTATCTTCCGGAAGGGAAAATGCTTTTCCCGAGGATGTGGGCTTCCAGTCCGGACGGACGGTATGAGGAATTCTACGAGTCTTATATGGACGGGAAGGGGACCAAAGTGGCCGGTGCTACGCACAAAAAGCCTACAATGGGAACCAATCTGCGCTTCTTCTTCGACTATCAGCTCGGGTGGATGTACTGGAGGTATTTCATGTGGAATTTTGTCGGCCGGCAGAATCAGATTTATTCTCCTTCTCCAGGGAATATATTCCATGGCAATTGGGAGAGCGGAATAAAGTTCATAGACAATTTCAGGCTGGGAGATCAAAGCGACGCTCCGGCCATATTGGCTCAGGACAAGGGCAAGAATCACTATTTCTTCCTGCCTCTTCTGCTTGGACTATTGGGACTTTTCTTCCAATATGACAGGGATAAGAGGGGAGCATGGCTTAATTTCCTGATGTTCTTCATGACAGGTATTGCCATTGTGCTGTATCTCAACCAGCCTCCATATCAGGTGCGGGAGAGGGATTATGCCTATGCGGGTTCTTTCTATTTCTTCAGTGTCTGGATAGGACTTGGCGTGGCCTGCCTCTTCTCTTTGGCTGACAAGTTGCTGAAAGGTAAGGCTCAGGCTGCGACGGCATCTGTAATCAGTCTTCTGTGTCTTGGAGTTCCTGCTCTTATGGGTGCTCAGAACTGGGATGATCATGACCGTTCAAACCGTACTACTGCAGTTGAAATGGCATACAATTATCTTGAATCTGTGGGTCCTAATGGAATTCTTATTACCCACGGAGACAATGATACCTTCCCTACATGGTATGCCCAGGAAGTGGAGAATGTCCGTCCGGATGTCAGAATCGCCAATACGTCCCTGCTCGGAACCGACTGGCATATAGATCAGATGAAGTGGGCGGTCAATGAGTCCGCGCCGCTTGCGTTGGGCGTGGGTCAGGAGCAGTATCTGTATGGTACCAATGAGATGATACCTATTTTTGATATTCGCAACGAAGTGATGGATATCAGGGATGTGATGACTCTGTTCAAGCATCCGCAGGTGAAGGCTCCTATGACGAGCGGGAAAAATGTGGACTATATCGCTTCCCGCAAGATCTCCGTTCCGGTCAATAAAGAGAATGTTCTCCGCAGCGGCATTCTTTCCGCTGAGTTTGCGGACCAGATTCCGGATTCCATTGTGCTGAACATGTCCAAGGACAAAGACTTTCTCACAAAGCCGGAGCTTTTCATGCTTGATCTTCTTTCCAATTATCAGTGGGACAGGCCTGTCAATGTGCTGAGCATGGGCGGAGATTTGAATATCGGAATCAAGGAATATCTTGAGTATCAGGGATTCTCATATAAGCTGGTGCCTATTAAAAACAAGACCACAAGTACAGTCGCGGGATTTGTGGAACCGGACAGGCTTTATGAGTTGATGACGGACAAGTTCCATTGGGATGCCGTCAAAGCGGACAATTACTTCATTGATTATCAGAACTACTATACTTTCCTCGGCGTATTGTCTTACAGGAACCTGTTCGTATGCGCTGCAGAAGCGTTTATGAAGGCCGGGCAGAATGACAGGGCCGTGGAAATGCTGGATATGTGCAATGAAGTGATGGCGCAATATCCTTTGGAAACCATTCCTGTCGGATTCCCGGGCAACGACTACATGGTCATCAATATGGTGAAAGATTATTATTTGCTCGGCCAGGCGGACAAGGCAAGGGCGATTGCCGGTTCTTTCTCTGAAGACCTTCTTCGTACGGCTTCTTTCTATTTTGATTTCTATGACTGGGGGCAGGATGAGTTCGAGACGGCAGGGTATTACATTTATGCTCTTGCCGAGGAGCTCAAGAAAGGCGGAGATGCCAAGATGTCTTCCGATATGGTCGGACGTTTCAATGAAATGATAGGTGCGGTAGGGGAGTAATCTGGTTGCGTGGCATTGCCATCGACGAAGCTCCGCTGCGGCGGAAAGCATTAAAAATAAGAGTTCAAAAGCCATACAAACTTTTGAACTCTTATTTTGATATATTCAATCCGGATTATTCGCGGATAGCTGCGATACCAGGGAGGTCCTTGCCTTCGAGGGCCTCAAGCATGGCGCCACCACCGGTGGAAACGTAGCTGACCTTGTTGGCGTAACCCATCTGTGTGACAGCTGCTACTGAGTCTCCTCCTCCTACGAGGGTGTATGCTCCTGCTGCCGTTGCCTCTGCGAGGTCTTCTGCTATCTGAAGAGTTCCCTTGGCGAAAGCAGGCATTTCAAATACTCCTACAGGACCATTCCAGAGGATAGTCTTGGAGCCGAGGATAACTTTCTTCCAAGTCTCAAGAGATTCTGCGCCGGCATCCATTCCTTCCCATCCTTCAGGGATGTCGTGAGATGAAACAAGCTTGGTGTTGGCTTCGTTGCTGAAGTCATCGGCAACGACAGTCTGAGTAGAGAGGTAGATGTTGACACCTTTCTCCTTAGCCTTTGCAAGGATTTCAAGAGCCTGAGGCATAAGTTCGTCTTCGTGAAGAGAATTGCCGATTTTTCCACCCTGTGCCTTGATGAATGTGTATCCCATACCACCACCGATGATGAGGTTGTCCACCTTGTCGAGAAGGTTCTCAAGAACGGCAAGTTTGGAAGATACCTTGGAGCCTCCGATAATTGCGGTGAAAGGACGCTGTGCGTTCTTCAGTACATTGTCGATAGCCTTGATTTCTCCCTCCATAAGATATCCGAACATCTTGTCGTTAGGGAAGAACTTGGCTATAAGAGCGGTAGATGCGTGAGCGCGGTGTGCTGTACCGAAAGCGTCGTTGATGTAGCAGTCGGCATAGGATGCGAGAGTCTTTACGAACTCTTTCTGGCTTTCCTTTACAGCTGCTTTGGCTGCTTTCTTCTCTTCGTCGCTTGCATCCTCTGCGAGTCCGCGAGGTTTGCCCTCTTCTTCTGCGTAGAAACGGAGGTTCTCAAGGAGAAGAGCTTCACCCGGCTTGAGGGCAGCCACTTCGGCCTGGGCCTTCATGCAGTCCGTAGCAAATTTTACAGGTACGCCGAGGCACTCTGATACGTGTGCCACGATGTGCTTGAGAGAGAACTTGTCTGTAACACCCTTCGGGCGTCCGAGGTGAGACATGATGATAAGGGAGCCGCCGCCTGCAAGAACCTTCTTGAGCGTAGGAATTGCCGCACGGATACGGGTGTCATCAGTGATTTCGAAATTCTCATTTAGAGGGACGTTGAAATCCACACGAACAATGGCTTTTTTGCCAGCGAAATCGTAAGAGTCAATGTGTTGCTGCATAATAATATAGCGTATTTGTTGTTTTCCGAGGTGCAAATTTAGCAATTTTATCAATATCTTTGTATCCTAATGGAAAAATCGTTATGACGGAATATCCGGGAAAGTTGTGGAAAGATTATGAGCTTATAGACTCCGGCGACGGGGAGAAGCTCGAGAGATTCGGTGGCTACTGTATCATAAGACCTGAACCCAAGGCTCTGTGGAACAAGAGTATGAGTCTTGGCGAGTGGGGCCGTATCGCCCATACCAGATTCCGTCCCGGTGCCGGGTTTGGAAAAGCGGGCAAGGAGGATAGCGGAATATGGGAAAGGTTGAAAAAAACAGAAGACCAGTGGTATATTGAATATCCAGGTGCGTCTGACGGGTTGAAGTTCTCGTTGAGGCTGGGACTTACATCTTTCAAGCACGTGGGAGTGTTCCCGGAGCAGGCTCCGAATTGGGAGTATATTTTCCGGAATACCAAGGAATTGAAAAACAAGCTTGGCCGTACGCCGAAAGTGCTGAACCTTTTTGCCTATACGGGAGCCGCTTCTCTTGCGGCCAAGGCTGCGGGCGCCGACGTTACACATCTTGATTCGGTACGCCAGGTGGTCACTTGGGCACGGGGCAATATGGAAGCGTCCGGTCTTGACGGTATCCGGTGGATTGTGGAAGATGCAATGAAATTCGCTAAGCGCGAGCAGCGACGAGGCAATGTGTATGATGGCATTATCATGGACCCTCCCGCCTATGGACACGGACCCGACGGTGAAAAATGGAAACTTGACGAGTGTCTTTTCGATATGATGAAATCTGTCGGAGCTATTTTGTCCCCGGTCAGCAGTTTTCTTGTGTTGAATCTCTATTCCAACGGTTTCTCTCCACTGCTTGGGGAGACCGTGCTTCGTCAGGCGTTCGGCCTTGGAGAGGCAGGCTATGAGATGCAGTCGGGCGAACTGGCGTTGAAGGATAAATTCGGCAAAGTGCTGCCGCTGTCAATAGTCGTTAGGTTGAAAAGATAAAGGTATAGAAGAATATGATGAATCTGCTTTTTGTGCATTGGAACGTGGATCCGGTGCTGTTTCATATCGGGGGACTTCAAATCCGGTGGTACGGGTTGCTGTTTGCCTCCGTATTCGTGATAGGCTGGTATCTCTTCAAATGGTTCTTTACAAGGGAAAAAGCTGATACGAGGTTGATGGACCCGCTGTTTGTCTCCGTTCTTGTCGCTACAATAGTCGGTGCGAGGCTCGGTCATTGTATCTTTTATCAGCCTGATTACTATTTTGGCTCCTGGAGTGGTTTTCTGGAGATATTCATGCCGTGGAAAGGAGGGCTTGCGAGTCACGGTGGCGCAATAGCGCTGCTGCTTGCCGTATGGTGGTTCTCTGCCAAGTATGGGAAGAAGGAAGGCCTTGATTTCTTGTGGGTTATTGACAGATTGTGCATAACGGTGGCATTCGCGGGATGTATGATAAGGCTTGGGAATCTGTTCAATTCGGAGATTTACGGAGACGAGACGTCTCTGCCATGGGGCTTTATTTTCGAGTTGAGGGGGGAAACGGTTCCAAAACATCCTACACAGTTGTATGAGGCGCTGTCTTACCTTGTGCTCGGTATTATCATGGTGCTGATATATCGGTTTAAGGCTGACAAGGTGTACAGAGGGTTCTATTTCGGATTCTTCCTTCTCGGATGTTTCGGTATGCGGTTTCTGATAGAATTCATAAAGGAGCCGCAGGTAGGATTTGAGGAGTCGATGGTACTTGATATGGGGCAGCTGCTCTCCATACCTTTCATTGTGGCCGGTATAGTGATGCTCGTGCTGTCCTATGTCAGAAAGTCACCAGACTTGCTTGTCCGACCTTCAGGGAACGGCAGGAAAGATGCGCATAAAGACGACAAACCGGTGGCTCATTCCAAATTTTAAAAATAATTTTAATAACGATGTTATTTCCTGTTATCTGGCTCGGTATTTGTAATACTGCCGCCAGATAAAATTTTTTATGAAAAGAATGTTGTTTACTTTATTTGCTGTCATGGCAATGTCCGTTTCTCTTTCCGCCCAGGATATGGCGGAGGCAGCGGACAGCAGCAAGACGGCTACGAAAGTGATTTCCATTGAGCAGGCGCTTGAGATTGCGCTTAGTGAGAACGCGTCCGTGAAAGTGGCAGATATGGAAGTCCTTAGAACGGGGTATGCAAGAAAAGGTTCGTATGCCTCGCTGTTCCCGCAGATTGACGGGAATGCTGCATATCAGCGCACAATCAAGAAGCAGGTTATGTATATGGATTTCGACATGCCGGGTATGGGCGGAGGTAAAGGTGAAGGCGAAGGTAAAGGTGAAGGTAAAGGCGATTCGTCTTCTTCATCCTCTTCTTCAACTGCTGCCGGCGGCGGGTTCGAAGTAGGACGTTGGAACACATGGTCGGCAGGAGTTTCTGCTTCCATGCCGCTTGTCAATGCGCAGTTGTGGCAAAGCCTGAAAATTTCTGATATGGATGTCGAACTGGCCGTTGAAAAGGCACGCAGTTCCAAGCTTGAGATGGTGAAACAGGTCAAGCAGGCTTATTTTGCCTGTCTTCTTGCCAAAGAGGCGTTTGGTGTCTATAAGTCAGTCTATGAGAATGCTCTCGCAAATCTTGAGCAGACTCAGCGGAAGTACAATGCCCAGAAAGCTTCAGAGCTCGACCTTGCCCGGGCCAAGACAAGTCTTGCCAATGCAATCCCTAATGTGTTTGATGCGGAAAATTCCGTGGTTCTGTCTTTATGGCAGTTGAAAGCCGTGATGGGAGTGGATCTTTCGGAAGAAATAGATGTCGACGGGACGCTGCTTGATTATGATGACGAACTTCTCGAAGTGTCGGTCTGCATGGAGCAGCCGGACTTGTCAGGGAATTCTTCCCTTCGTCAGCTTGACATTCAGGCGCAGCAGTTGGCAGCCAGTATCAAGGCGCAGGAATATGCCAGTCTGCCGAGCATCGCATTGTCTTTCTCGTACAGCATGAATGCCATGACCAATGATTTCAAGTTCAATACTTACCGGTGGTCACCGTATTCGTACGTCGGATTGAGTCTTCAGGTGCCTATATTCGCCGGCGGCAAGAGGGCAAATGCGGTCCGTCAGGCCCGTGTGCAGGCAGATGAGCTTGCCATTCAGACCCAGGAGACCGAACGTCAGCTCAGGATAGCCATCAGACAATGCCTCAACACTATGGATACGGCAGTCAAGAGTTATTCTTCTGCGCTTAGTGCCGTGGAGTCTGCAGGTAAGGCCTATGATATTGCAAGCAAGTCTTACAGCGTCGGAAAGAATACGCTTACGGATTTGAATGACGCGCAGTTGGCGCTCACCCAGGCTCGCTTGACTTCTTCGCAGGCGGTATATAATTATCTTGTGGCGAAGGCTAATCTTGAAAGCCACATCGGTGCTGATTTTACAAATGAATAATAGCGGAAAAATGAAAATAAGAAGTTTAATGTACGGGCTTGCCGTAATTGTGCTGGCGAGCTCATGTGGTGCACGCAAGCAGGAAGCAGCACCGGTGGAAGAAGAGAAAACAGCCATTGTTGAGGTTTATACTACCGTAAAGGAAACGGTTTCCCATGAGACCGGTTATGCAACTACGGTCCAGGCCAATATTGTCAATAATATCACTCCGCAGAATGCCGGCAGAATCCGTAAGCTGAATGTGGAAGTGGGGGATTTTGTAAAGCAGGGCCAGATTCTGGCCGAGATAGACAGGGTGCAGCTTGATCAGGCGGCCCTGAAACTTAAGAATGATGAGACAGAGCTTGAAAGATGCCGCCAACTCTACAAAGAAGGCGGGCTTTCGCAGTCAGAATTCGAATCCATGGAACTTGCTTTCAAGGTTTCCAAGAGTTCTTATGACAATCTTCTTGAGAATACCGTTCTGCGCTCTCCTATAAGCGGTGTCGTTACGGCAAGGAACTATGACGTCGGGGATATGTATTCGATGTCTTCACCAATTTACACGGTCCAGCAGATTTCTCCGGTGAAACTTTTAGTAGCGGTTTCGGAAACTGACTATACCAAGGTTTCAAAAGGGGACAAGGTTACGGTGCTGGCGGATGCGCTGCCGGGAGAAGTATTCAAGGGATCCGTAGTGCGCCTTTATCCTACCATGGATGCGGTTTCCCATACATTCAATGTTGAGGTGCAGGTGGCCAATTCATCTGCCCGTCTTCGCCCAGGAATGTATGCAAAGGCCTCGCTCAACATGGGCGATACTGACAGCGTAGTGATTCCTGATGCCGCCGTGGTGAAGCAGCAGGGCTCCGGACAGAAGCTTGTGTATGTTCTTAAGGCGGATTCCACCGTGGAGGCGCGCATAATAACTCTCGGAAGGTTCTTTGATGGTAAATATGAAGTGCTGTCCGGTCTTTCTGAAGGCGAGATAGTAGTTGTAAAGGGACAGTCCGTATTGAAGTCCGGTGATAAAGTGGAGGTTGTAAAATGAGTATTTATCGTTCAGCGGTCAAGCATCCGGTAACTACCACGCTCATATTTGTCGCCTGTGCGATATTGGGATTGTTCTCGCTAAGCAGAGTATCCATCGCACAGTTTCCGGATTTTGACGCAAATACCATCATGGTCATGTCCTCTTATCCCGGGGCCAATGCCAGGGATATTGAGAGCAACCTGACCAAAGTCCTTGAGAATGCACTCAACGGTGTAGCGGATCTCAAGGAGCTCAATTCTCAGTCCAAGGAGAACATCTCCTTGCTTACTCTCACATTCGAGTACGGAACAGACATAGATGAAGCTACCAACAATGTCCGGGACAAGCTTGATATGGTAAGTTCGACGCTTCCGGACGGAGCGTCTCTTCCGACCATTTTCAAGTTCAGCGCGGATGATATGCCTATTATGCTGCTTTCTGCCACCGCAAACGAGAGCTTGCAGGGACTTGATAAGATTCTTGATGACAAGTTGGCCACACCTCTTGCCCGCGTAAGCGGAGTGGGAACCGTATCTGTCATCGGTGCACCAAGCCGAGAGATAAAAGTTTACTGCGACCCGTCAAGACTTCAGGCGTATGGACTTACCGTATCTTCCATCGCTCAGGTGATTTCTGCGGAGAACAAGAACATCCCGTCCGGAAATATAGACATCGGCAGTCAGACTTATACGCTCAGGGTTCAGAAAGAGTTTTCCGATCCGGCCGAACTGTTGGATGTCGTAGTGGGCAATCACAACGGAGATATCGTATATCTTCGTGATGTCGCCACGTTGGACGACGGTCCGGAAGAGAGAGAGCAGGAGTCTTACACTGACGGAATAAGGGCTGCCCGTGTCACTATCCAGAAGCAGTCCGGCGCCAATACCGTCAATGTTATCCGTGATGTAAAGAAGCAGCTCAAGCAGATAGAAAAGACGCTGCCTTCCGATATTAAGATAACGGTAATCAATGATGGCTCCACCGAGATTATCAATACCATCCACACTTTGGTGGAAACGATATTGATAACGTTCATTGTGGTTATGCTTGTGGTGTTCCTGTTCCTTGGAAATTTCAAGTCCACGGTTATCATTGTGCTGTCCATTCCGATTGCGCTTCTGGCTTCGCTGGTATATCTGTTTGCAACCGGCAGTACGCTCAACATCATTTCCATGTCCGCACTTGCGATAGCAATCGGTATGGTGGTGGATGATGCAATCGTAGTTCTGGAAAATGTATCAACGCATCTCGCGCGAGGAGAGAAACCTGAAGAGGCTGCCGTGCATGGCACCGGAGAAGTGGGTATTTCCGTAGTGGCGTCCACGCTTACCATGCTCTGCGTATTCCTCCCGCTTACCATGGTTCAAGGAATGGCCGGCATCATGTTCAGTCAGCTCGGATGGATAGTCAGCATCATTATGATTGTATCCACCACCGCGGCTCTTACGTTTGTGCCGATGTTGTGCTCCAGGTGGCTTACCGCCGAAAAGAGTCACGGCAAACTCTATCAGTGGCTTTTCGTGCCTTTCAATAAGGTGATTAGCTGGATTTCAAGAGGTTATGCGCACGTCATAAGATGGTCCGTGAAGCGTGGCGTTGTCGTGGTGTCCGTGTTTGTAGTGATGTTCGTATTGTCGCTGGTGTTCCTCGTTCCCGGTATCAAGACGGAGTATTTCCCTCGTGGAGATTCAGAACGGATTTCCGCGACCATCAAGCTCCCTAACGGCACCGCGCAGGATGTGACCAGAGACTTCTACTACAAGGTGTACGATGAGATTGTGGCCGCAGTGCCTGAAATCAAAGTATTCAACGGCTCGTTCGGACAGGCTGATTCTGACAATGCGTTTGCAAGCATGCAGAGCAACGGTACCCATATCGTTTCCATGAATATCAATATCGGCACTTCAAGTACGCGTGAACGCAGCTCTGCCGAAATTGCCGATGTTGTTCGCGGTATCATTGCCAAATATCCGGAAGTACGCACGGCTACCGTGACTGACGGTGGTATGGGTATGGGAGGTGCTGCATCTGTGGATGTGGAAATCTACGGATACAGTTTTGAAGACTCGGATGCTTTTGCCAAAGAGATTCAGGCCAAGATGCTTGAGAACCCGATTTTTGCTCAGGTGACCCTCAGCCGCGATGAATATACTCCGGAACTTCAGGTGGACTTCGACCGTACCAAACTTGCCCTTAACGGACTTAATTCCACAACGGCCGGTGCCGCTTTCAGCGCTGCGATGAGCGGTACGGTAGCTTCCTACTACAGGGAAGACGGCGAGGAATACAATATCCGTGTGCGTTATGCTCCGGAATTCCGTAGGAATATTGAGGATATTGAGAATATAAGCATCCCTAATGCGGCCGGCAAGCAGGTTAGAATCAAAGATCTGGGTACTGTGGTGGAAACCCTGGTCCCTCCTACCA
>HF986301.1:49707-66070 GCA_000432655.1 Bacteroides sp. CAG:1060 | reverse complement strand
TTAGTGACGCCGTAGCCGTAGCCGAGACGGTTATTGCCGACACTCAGGTGCCGTCCGGACTCAGCACGGTCATTGCCGGAGATTATGAGGACCAGCAGGATTCATTCAGGGATCTCTTTGTGCTTATGATTCTTATGGTGGTGCTCGTGTATATGGTGATGGCGTCTCAGTTCGAGTCTTATATGGGACCGCTTGTCATAATGCTTTCAATTCCGTTTGCGCTTATAGGTGTGTTCTTCGGCTTGAGAGTGACAGGCACGGCGCTTGGACTCATGGCTTTGATTGGAGTGATAATCCTTCTCGGTATTGTGGTGAAGAACGGTATCGTGCTTATTGACTACACCATTTTGTGCCGTGAGAGGGGAATGAACGTCAGAGATGCGGCGACAACAGCGGCAAAGAGCCGTTTGCGTCCGATTCTCATGACCACTCTTACTACCGTTCTCGGTATGCTCCCGATGGCAGTAGGTCATGGTGAAGGCGCCGAGATGTGGAATTCTCTTGGTATTACCGTATGTTGGGGCTTGACCATCTCAACCCTGGTGACCCTTGTGCTTATACCTACGGTATATTGTATGATCTCTGTTGCTCAAGAAAGGAGGAAAAAGAAATGAAAGCATTGTTCATAGCGTACAATCAGTCCTACAATGAAGAAATTTGTGATATCCTGGCGCAGTTCGGACAGCGCGGATATACCAAATGGGAGGATATTGAAGGCAAGGGAAGTTTCAACGGCCAGGCCCGATTTGGGAGTCATGCATGGCCGGAGATGAACCATGCGGTGCTTTCCGTAGTCAAGGACGATAAGGTGGAACCTATTCTTCAAGCCCTTAAGGCTAAAGATGAGTCTTCCCCGGAACTTGGATTGCGGGCATTCGTTTGGAATATTGAAACTTTGTATTAATTTTGTATCCGTCGCCATGGTGGCGGCGGATATTTTTTTAAAATAGATTTGATATGGCAAAGGTTATAAATGACGCTAATATTGCGGAGGTCCTTGCTTCCGGTAAGCCGGTTGTTATAGATTTCTGGGCCACATGGTGCGGTCCGTGCCGAGTTCTTGGTCCTACTGTTGAAGAGGTTGCGGAAGAGTATGCAGATAAAGCCATAGTGGCCAAATGCAACGTTGACGACTGTGAAGACATCTCTATGAAGTACGGAATCCGTAATATCCCTACTCTGGTGTTCATCAAGAACGGAGAGGTGGTGGACAGGACGGTAGGAGTTGTGTCCAAGCAGGACATTGTTTCCCGTATTGAGAAATTATTGTAGTTTTAAAAAATTTTTAGATGAAAAAATTTATTCTGGCCATTGCGGCGCTCGCGCTCGCTGTTTCCGCTTATGCCCAGGTGGGTATAAGTGCTGGTTTAACCTCTGCTTCCGCTACTCTCGAGGATGCTGCTAAAGATGTCAAGGGAGGAGCCGTGAACAGTTATCATGTCGGACTTACCTACAAGATAGGAATCGGCAACATTCTTGCAATTCAGCCGGCCATCCTCTACAATGTAAAGGGGAGCAATTTTGACGTGACGAAAATTGGTGACACCAAGCTTAACTTCAAGACCGGATTTGTAGAGGTTCCTGTACAGGTTCAGGCTGGTCTTGGTATCGGACGTATCGTAAGAGTTTATGGTTTGGCAGAGCCTTTTGTAGGATATGCTATCACCAATGAGGTATCCGCTTCCGGAGCAATCGCAGCGGCTTCCGAGCCGAAGAAGACCTGGGACAACGTGAAGAACCGTCTCGAGTATGGTGTCAGCCTTGGTGCCGGTGTGGAAGTTCTCCGTCATATTCAGGTGAGTGTCAAGTATTTCTGGACTTTGAGCGATCTTTATGGTACGCAGGATGCTACTCTTGACAGTATTATTTCCGGACTCGGAGACATCAATGCCAAGAATGTGAACGGTATCTCCGCTACAATTACATTGCTGTTCTAAAATATGTCAGATAAAAGGGCGGTCGTTTTTTGTTCCGCCAGTAATGATATAGACCCGATATACAATCAAGCTGCACGTGAGATAGTACGTGCGGCTTGTTTGTCTGGATATGACATCGTGTCGGGCGGTACCATAAAGGGTACCATGAAAGTTGTGTGCGATGAGGCATCGGCGTGTGGCGTGGAGGTTATCGGCGCCATTCCCCGTTTTATGAAAGGCCTGGAACATCCGCAGCTTTCACGGTGTATCTGGACGGATAAGATGTCGGAGAGAAAGGATGCAATGCGGGAAGGAACCTGCCTTGCGATTGCCCTTCCAGGGGGAATAGGGACGCTGGATGAGCTGTCAGAGACCTATTGTCTTGCCAAAATGGGGATTTATAAGGGCAGGGTCGTGGCTTTCAACATGGACGGGTTCTATGAACCTTATCGAAGGCAGCTTGACCTGTTCGTAGAGAAAGGCATGTTGGACAAGGCCTCGAGGGAGCTTATATCCTTTCCGGAGACAGTTGAACAATTGAAATCATTGTTGTGAGCCGGGAAGAAATATTGGCATACCTGTCATCAGACTGGGAAAAGGTGCTGGCTTATATGGACAGCGCACTGTACACGGATGTGCATATGCTCGATTCTGTGAATTTGCGTATCCGGTCCCATTCCGGCAAGATGCTGCGGCCGATGGTGGCATTGCTTATGGCAAAGGCCTGTGGGCAGCCGAATGATGACACGTATCGCTATGCCGCAGCCATAGAACTTTTACATAACGCCACTTTGCTCCATGATGATGTGGCTGACGAAAGCTCGGAGCGGCGTGGTCTGCCTACCGTATCCGCGTTGCTGGGACCGTCGGTAGCCGTACTGGTGGGCGATTTCTGGCTGTCAAAGGCGATGGAACTCGTCTTCGGTGCCGCCTCATACAAAGAAGCCGTCGGCTTTTTGTCCAATAGTCTTACGAGCCTTGCCGAGGGCGAGGTTATGCAGCTCGAAAAGGCGGGAAGTGCAGACACACAGGAGTCGGACTATTATCGCATCGTCGAATATAAGACAGCTTCACTTTTTTATGCGGCCACATTAGCGGCGGTGTGCTCGATCAATGCTCCTGAAGACAAGGTGCAGGCCGCAAAAGACTATGGAACGTCTCTTGGAATTGCTTTCCAGATCAAAGACGATATCCTTGATTATGTAGGCACGGACGCATTGGGCAAGCCTACAGGCGTGGATTTGAAGGAGAAAAAAATCACCCTTCCGCTTCTTGGTGCCTTGAAGAACGCAGGTTGTGAAAGCGAGATCCGTTCCAAGATAAGGCAGATGGATTCCCATCCTGAATATCAGGACGAGATAAGGACATTTGTATTGGAAAACGGAGGGCTGAATTATGCTTCAGATTGTTTGGAGCGGTATATTGACAAGTCAAAAGCCGCTCTTGGAGTGCTTGAAGATTCGGTGGCAAAAGATTGTCTTATATCCATTGCCGAGTACAATACTTTGAGAAATATATGACATTTGATCAGATACGCGGAAATGAAGGGGTAGTAAAAGCTCTTTTCGGCATGGTGGATGCCGGGAAGGTGCCGAATGCGATTCTCCTTCAGGACGAGGATGGAGGACAGGCCATGGAGATCTGTCTCGCCTTTGTCAGGTATCTGTATTGTCATTCCCATGTCAATGGGAGTTTTTGCGGGGAATGCCCGCAGTGCAACAAGACCGGAAAGCTGATTCATCCGGATGTGCACTTTATTTTCCCTACGGCGTCATCCATGCTGTCGGCACAGTTTTCAAAGCAATTCAGGGAACTTGCATTGAGTAATCCCCGCTTTACGGAGGATGAACTTTCGGCTGCATTGGGCATTGAAGGGAAAAAGCAGATGATAGGTGTGGATGAGGCCAAGCACCTGCTGGATGAGCTTTCGGTAAGTTCCTTGGAGGGAGGTTTTCGCACGGTTGTGGTTTTTCTGCCGGAATACATGAACGCCGAGGCGGCCAACCGGCTTCTCAAAAGTGTGGAGGAGCCGGACAGCAAAACGGTATTTGTGATGATTACCCATCATCCGGAAAAAGTTCTTCAGACCATTTCTTCCCGTTGCCAGCGTATTATGGTGGCCGGCTCGGGCTGTGGAGCCCCCGTTTCTTTCCAGTCCCCGGAGTTGTATTCGATGCTGCTTGACGCATTGTGTTCGCGGGATTTTTTTGCGGCTCTTGATGTGGCCGATTCCCTTGCGGGGTTGCCTTCGAGGGACATTGCAAAATCGTTTTGTAAATTTGCCGCGTTTTCCATCCGGGAGATTTTTCTTGTCCAACAGGGACTTCCTTCCGATTCCACCTCGGAAATTGCAAGACGGAGCGCATCTTCCCTGCCTAAGAGTTTTCCGCGCAATGCCCTTTCAGTATTTGATGATGCGGCCAGGAAAATTGATTTGAATATTAACCTTAAGATATTGTTCACCGATATGGTGGATAAATTGATGATATATGCAAAATAACGAATCTATACAATATGACTGCCTGAGAGGTTGTGTCGTCACCAGCGATACGGAAACCGGCGATGTGTGCTGTACATATCGTCCGGGCTGCTGCAAACTCGGTGATCGCAATTGGCTCAAGGATGCACAGGACGGAACATATAAGGATATTTTCGAGGTCAGGTTCAAGAATACGCGCAAAGGATTCTATATCAATGATTCTCCCCAGAATGTAAGAGTCGGTGACTTGGTGATGGTGGAAGCTGTGTCCGGTCTGGACCTTGGAATCGTGACGCTTGAGGGTCCTATTGTCGGCCGCCAGATGAAATACAAAGGGCTTGACCCGGATACCGCTGACCTTAAGAAGATATACAGGAAGGCCCGCCAGTCCGATATCGACCGTTGGCAGGAGTCTATTGCAAGGGAGCAGGAGACGATGATAAAGGCTCGAAGCATTGCGGCTGAGATGGGACTTGAAATGAAAATCGGAGATGTGGAATTCCAGGGGGATGGCTCCAAGGCAATATTCTATTATATTGCCGACGGGCGTGTGGATTTCAGACAACTTATCAAAGTCTTTGCCGAGGAGTTTCGTATCAGAATAGAAATGAAGCAGATAGGAGCGCGGCAGGAAGCCGGTCTCATCGGCGGACTTGGAGTCTGCGGACGCGAATTGTGCTGTGCCAACTATATTTCTTCCTTTCAGAGCATTTCTACTGCGGCGGCCCGTTGTCAGGACCTTTCGCTCAACCCGCAGAAACTTGCCGGACAGTGCGGAAAGCTCAAATGTTGTCTGAATTACGAAGTGGCGACATATATGGACGCTCAGTCGCGTATTCCTCGGGTAAATGAACCTCTGGAGTTTGAAGACGGGCAGGCATATCTTCGCAAGACGGATATTCTCAAGGAACTGATGTACTTCTCATACGACAAGACATCGGATGCCAATCTGTATCCTCTTGCCGCATCGGAAGTTGTAGAAATTATAAAGATGAATCGCAACGGCATCAGACCGGAGTCGCTGCGAAGTGAGCCGGAGCAGGAAGCACCGGAATTCATTACGGCCGTGGGGGATGACAGCATAAGCCGTTTTGACACACCTAAGCGCAAGCGCTCCCGCGGAGGTAAGAAGAACGGACAGAAGCAGGGCGGTGGGGCTCGCCGCAAAGATCCCAAATCAGAGTAATGGGACACGACAAGCTTAGAAAATTTGCAGAGAACGATACCTTCTCCTGTTTGGTGCAGGCTTCTTCGAAGGAACTGCTTGCCAATGGTTATGCCAATTTGGCCGATCATCCCATAAAGGGCCGTTGGCACCGGGAGAAATTCGGCTCCTGCAGTCCCGATGCGCCTCTTGTGCTCGAACTCGGTTGCGGTAAGGGAGAATATACGGTGGCGTTGGCTCAGCGCCGTCCGGAATCAGTATTTGTCGGTGTGGACATCAAGGGAGCCAGGCTTTGGAAAGGTGCTAAATTCGTGGAAACCAACCATATCTCCAACGCGGCTTTCCTAAGGGCGCGAATTGAATTCATTTCCGCTTTTTTCGCTCCCGGGGAAGTGTCTGAAATATGGCTGACTTTTTCCGATCCTCAGTATAAAAGTCCGAATTCCAGATTGAGTTCTCCGGTTTTTCTGGACAGGTACAGGAAAATGCTTCGCAAAGGCGGGATAGTGCATCTCAAGACTGATTCCCGGTTCCTGCATGAATATACCAAGTCCGTGTGCAAGGCCAACGGCTTGAAAGTGCTGGCTCAGACGGAGGACCTGTATGGCGAACTGGACAGACTGCGGCCGCTGGTTGACAGTGAAGTGTATCAGGTCAGTACCTTCTACGAGTCAATGTTCAGGGAGCAGGGATACAATATCAATTATCTTTCTTTCTGTATTGACCATGAAGGGGAATTCCGCCAGCCGGATATGCCATCGGAGTTCGACTCGGATTATTGGCGTTCCGTAGAGGGCCCGAGGCTGCTGTTCGGACATGACTCCGCCGAGACCCGCAGGCGCAAACTCCTCTCTTCTCAGGACTCCGAGGCGGAGTCGTAGTTTGCTTAATGCTGGATTATTGCTATCTTTGCAAAATTTAACGCTGACGAGGACAGATTTGAATGCTTGCAACCTCGTTCAAAAAAATGCTAAAATATGAACTATCTATTTACATCGGAGTCAGTCTCCGAAGGTCATCCGGACAAAGTCGCTGACCAGATTTCAGATGCCATTCTTGATGAGTTTCTCCGTCAGGACAAAGAGGCCAAAGTAGCTTGTGAAACATTCTGTACCGCCGGACTGGTGGTTGTGGGCGGAGAGGTCCGTTCCGATGATGCGTATGTGGATGTGCCGGCGGTGGTGCGTCGTGTCATCAAGCGTATCGGGTACGATAAGGCTGAATATGGCTTCGATGCCTCATCTTGTGGTATCATTTCCACGATTCACGAGCAGAGTGCGGATATCAACAGGGGAGTGGTACGCGAGCAGCCGGAAGAGCAGGGCGCCGGAGATCAGGGTATGATGTTCGGATACGCCAGCATCGATACGGATGAATATATGCCTCTGGCCCTTTCTTTGTCACACAAGTTGCTCAGAGTGCTGGCTGATATAAGGCACAATGAGCCGGAGCTGATGCCGTATCTGCGCCCGGATGCAAAATCCCAGTTTACTGTCGAGTTCTCTGAGAAACATTGCCCGATCAGGGTACATACCATCGTGGTCAGCACGCAGCATGATGAGTTTGATACGGATGAAAATATGCAGGCGCGTATTGAAAAAGACATCCGCGAGATCGTCATACCGAGACTTATAGCGTCGCTTCCGGACAGGACCGCGTCCCTGTTTGACGACAATTTCATCCTTCATGTCAATCCTACCGGAAAGTTTGTGATTGGCGGACCTGCCGGAGATACCGGACTTACGGGGCGTAAAATCATAGTGGATACATACGGTGGACGCGGAGCTCATGGTGGCGGTGCCTTTTCCGGAAAGGATCCATCCAAAGTTGACAGGTCTGCAGCTTATGCGGCCAGATACATAGCCAAGAATCTTGTGGCTGCGGGTGTGGCCAAAGAGTGTCTTGTGCAGATAGCGTATGCCATTGGCGTGGCGGAGCCTGTGAGTGTGTTCGTGGACACGTACGGCAGTAGCACCATTCCGGGATACCAGGGCCAGCAGGCGGATGCATACATTGCTTCTGTCATCAGAAAGGTGTTTGACCTCAGACCGGCGGCTATCATTGAGAAGTTCGGGCTTAAGAATCCTATCTACGAGCCATGTGCCGCATACGGACACATGGGACGCGAACCGTTCGTCAAAGACGGAATACAGTTCTTCGGATGGGAGAAACTTGACAGCGTCGAGCTGCTTAAAAAAGAGTTCGGGATATAATTCACCATTATGGCAAAGGCTAAGAGCAGAGTGCAGATCAACAACAAGAAAGCCTCATTTGAATATGAGTTTCTTGAGCAGTACGATGCCGGTATAGTTCTGGTCGGGACAGAGATAAAGTCCATCCGTGCCGGTAAAGCGTCGCTGCAGGAGGCCTATTGCTATTTCTCGGGAGGAGAGTTGTATCTGCGCGGGATGAATGTTTCGACATACTTCTGGGCTTCTGCCTGGAGCAGCCACGAACCGTTCAGAGACCGCAAACTTCTGCTCACGCGCAAGGAACTGCGGCATCTTGCCCAGGCCGTCAAGACCAAAGGTCTTACCATTGTGGCTACGAAAGTATATATTTCCGACAATGGCTACGCCAAGGTTCACATTGCGCTTGCCCGGGGAAAGAAAGAATTTGACAAGAGGGCCAGCATCAAGGAGAAGGATATCCGTCGGGAACTTGAAAGGGGATAAGAATGCCAAAGGTCAAGAATATCTGTGCACAGTTGCCTGAGCCTGAAGTCATTGATGCCGGGGCAGTCGCCGGTGGATGGCTGAGGGGAGAGATTGACCTCATTGTGGTGCTGGGTCCGACCGCTTCCGGAAAGACCAGATATGCAGTAGAACTGGCTGAAGAGCTTAATGCCATGATGGCTGTCGGGCTGTTTGAGGGTTGTCCGGGAAGAATGACCGACGACCGCCCCGTAGGCGGTGCGGAGATTATATCTGCCGATTCCCGGCAGGTCTATCGCGGCATGGATATAGGTACCGGCAAGGACTTGTGTGAATATGGGGATGTGCCCTATCATCTTATAGATATTGCTGATGCCGGTGAGCAATATAATGTCTATCGGTATGTTGAGGATTTCAAGAAGGTCTATGCGGATATCCGTTCCCGCAAGGCCATACCGATTCTGTGCGGCGGCACGGGGATGTATATCAATGCAGTTACCGCCGGATATGATTTTTCATCACGTTCGCCTTTAAGCGCGAAGCGGGAGGCTGTGCAGGCAGATGGGCTTCCTCGTTATCCTTATTTTATTGGGACTCTTGTGAGCCGGGAGGTTCGCAATGAGCGGATTGACGCCCGTTTGGATGCCAGGCTCAGGGAAGGCATGGTGGAAGAAATAAAGGGATTGTTGGACCGTGGAGTGCCGGAAGAAGTGCTTCTGGGCTATGGTTTGGAATATAGATTTGTCACGCAGTATATCCTCGGCGAACTTACTTTTGACCAGATGCGCGAAAGGCTTGCCATTGCAATTCACCAGTTTGCCAAGCGTCAGATGACATGGTTCCGCGGTATGGAACGCAGCGGCGTATCTATCCATTGGACACAAATGTGATATTTTTTTAACATTCGAAATTTGCACGAGTTGACGGAATGGTTTATATTTGTGTTCGTTTTGGAGAGTATTTGTTTTGTAGCAATGGCTTAATTGCTTAAAATTCATTATATTTGCGCACGAATTATAAACTATTTGAAGCGAGGAAACCGAAAATGTTTTCTAATTATTATAAAACGGTATGAACAAAACAATCAAAAGCCTGTTGCTGTGTTTCGCAGCTATGCTTTTTGTTATCTCTGCTTCTGCGCAGGTAACAACCTCTTCTCTGAACGGTAGAATTACCGATACGAGCGGAGACCCAATTCCCGGAGCGACAGTAGTCGCTGTACACACCCCTTCAGGTTCACAGTATTATTCTGTGTCCAATGAGGAAGGCCGTTACTTTATCAACGGTATGCGTGCCGGTGGTCCTTATACTGTTGAAATCAGTATTCTTGGTTATCAGACAGTGACATACACAGACATCACCCTTCAGCTCGCCGAGAGTTATACTCTTTCCGCCAAGCTCTCTGATGATAAGGAGATGCTTTCAGAAGCGGTGGTGATTTCTACAGCGTCTTCCCGCTTTGCAACTGAGAAGACCGGTGCTGCCACCAACATCAACAATTCACAGATTTCAGCAGTTCCTACTGTCAACAGAAGCATCACTGACGTAACCCGTCTTTCTCCATACGGAGGCGACGGAATGAAATTCGCCGGTGCTGACGGACGTACTGCCAATTTCACTGTGGATGGAGCCAACTTCAATAACAACTTCGGTCTTAACGAAAAGCTTCCTGGAGGCGGCAGCCCTATTTCTATCGATGCTATCGAGGAAATGCAGGTTGTCATTTCTCCTTACGACGTGCGTCAGACCAACTTCATCGGAGGTGGTATCAATGCTATTACCAAGTCTGGTACCAACACATTGAAGGGAAGCGCATACGTATATCATCGTAACGAGAATATGCGTGGTGATTCAGTTGACGGTGACGTTATTTCAAGCGGCCGTGCCACCGATCGCAGAACCACTTATGGATTTACCCTCGGCGGACCTATCGTAAAGAACAAGCTTTTCTATTTCGTGAATGCGGAATACACCAAGACTCCGACCATTGCCAACCGTTGGAGAGGTTCTGTAAACGGCAAGCCAAACGCTGACGATTATATCTCCAGAACTACACTCAGCGACCTTCAGAGAGTTTCTGAATTTGCGAAGTCAGAGTATGGATATGATACCGGTTCTTGGAGCGATTTCCCTGCAGATGAGAGCAATCTGAAAGTCCTCGGACGCGTGGACTGGAACATCAACGACAAGAACAAACTTACCGTTCGTTACAATTATACGCTCAACAAGGCATGGAACAGCCCTAACGGATCTTCCATGGACGGTGGTTCACGTATGCCAAGCTCCCGTACTTCCGCTAATTCCATGTCATACGCCAATTCCATGTATTCAATGGACAATCTGGTAAACACATGGTCTTTGGATTTCAACAGCCGCATTACCGACAACCTCTCAAACCAGTTCCTTGCTACATTCTCAAAGCTTGATGACGTTCGTGGAACCAAGTCTTCAGATTTCCCGTTCATCGACATCCTCAAGAATGACGATGAAGGCAATAGGGACAACTACATCGCCCTTGGTTACGAGCTCTTTACATGGAACAATGCCGTACACAATACGGTTGTTACAATGAAGGACGACCTCACATGGTACAAGGGAGACCACAAGGTTACCGGAGGTATCAGCTACGAATATCAGATGGCTGACAACTCATACATGAGAAACGGTACAGGTTACTTCCGTTACTCAAGCATGGACGACTTCTTCAGCAAGGCTGCTCCTGAGACCGTGGCTTTGACATACGGTTATGACGGCGAACTCAACCCTGCTGCACGTGTTCGTTACCACAAGCCAAGCGTCTATGCACAGGATGAGTGGCAGGTTAGCGACAACTTCAAGCTTACTGCCGGCATTCGTTTCGACGGTCTTTTCTTTGACAACAAGGATCTTAAGACCAATGCTTCCATCTACTCTATAGACTGGAATGCTGACAACAACAAAGATACCGTTTACAAGAACGGAAGATTCTCTCTCGACGGAAACGGCAACTATGTATATGATGCCAAGGGAGACTACATCAAGACTGACGACGGAGCATATACCACCATCCCTGGACGCAAGTCCATCGATACCGGCAAATGGCCTAACGCCAGCCTTACCGTTTCTCCACGTGTAGGTTTCACATGGGATGTATTCGGCGACAAGAGCTTCAAGCTTCGTGGAGGTACCGGACTCTTCTCCGGACGTCTGCCTCTCGTATTCTTCACCAATATGCCTACAAACTCTGGTATGGTTCAGTATCAGGCTGCCATCAACGGCAACAAGACTGTTCCTAGCGGATACAAGGGAAAGACAGAAGAAAGAGATGGCAAGACCTATTTCGATATGAGCGAATTTGCCGGCGGCGTACTCAGCCGTGCAGAACTTTACGAAAAGCTCATCAGCCTCGGATATCCTGCTACTATCTCTCCTGAGGATGGTACCATCCCGTCCAACTTCTCAGCCGTGGATTCCAAGTTCAAGATGCCACAGGTTTGGAAGACTTCTCTCGCCGTTGACTATGCATTCCCTACTTCATTCCCATTCACGGTATCAGTAGAAGGAATTTTCAACAAGACTATCAACGGTGTGGTTCTACGCGACTGGAGCGTTCAGGATCCTAACGGATTCGCAAGGTTCAACGGAGCTGACAACCGCCCTATCTATGACACCAATTCCAAGCTCACCTATCTTTCAGGTTACTCTAAGGTAACGAATGCGGACGGTACGGTTGTCTATAACCCTAAGTACAAGAATATGCCTAATGCGTACGTTCTTGAGAACACCAGCAAGGGATATGGATATTCAGCTTCTATCACAGTCAACATGGAGCCTGTTGAGGGACTTCGTCTCATGGCTGCCTATACCCACACTGCAAGCAAGGAACTTACCAGTATGCCTGGTTCCAATGCATCTTCAGTCCTTAACTACATGGGTACTGTAAATGGTCCTAACAATCCTGGTCTTCACAATTCACAGAATGTGACCCCGGATCGTTTCATCGCATCCCTTACTCACAGTGACCGCAGCGGTAATCACTACAGCTTCATTTATGAAACATGGAGAGGCGGTTTCAACTACGGATACATGACATCCAACGATATCAACAACGACGGTTTCAACTATGACCTCATCTATATTCCTACAGATGAGCAGGTAGCCAACAGAGAGTTCCGTTTCGTTTCTGACGACGATGCAGCCCGCTTCATGGATTATGTCCACGCTGACAAATATCTTAGCAAGCATCAGGGAGAATATGCTGAGACATACAGCGTTTACGCTCCATGGGTTCACAGACTTGATTTCAGCTACAAGCATGATTTCTCTGTCAAGGTAGGCAAATCTACCAACACTCTTCAGCTCAGCCTTGATGTCAAGAATATTCTCAACCTCTTCAATTCAAGCTGGGGCGTTATCAAACATCTCAATCCTGCGCTTGGTTCAGACCAGCCGCGCGTTCTCAAATATGAAGGCGTTGACAAGGATGGATATGCTACTTTCTCTACACCTAAGTCAGTCAGCGGATCTACCGCGACATTTGAGCCTTACCACAACTTGGGTCAGTGCTGGTATGCATCAGTTGGTATCAAATATTTGTTCAACTAATTCTGACGAGTCGTTATGAAACTTAAGAATATATTCACAGCGCTTCTCGCGGGCTTGACGCTTTTCACAGCGTGTGACAAGAATGAGGATTTGTACCTCTCCGAAGTCCGTGTATCATCTTCTTATGTGGCTATTCCTATTGAGGGTGGCAATCAGGAGATTACTATTACCGCGAATGATTCATGGTCTATCAATCTGAGCGATAAAGATGCCAAATGGCTTACCGTATCACCGGTGAGCGGTGCGGCTGGTGATACAAAGGTCGTGTTCTCCGCTGCTGCCGGAACATCTACCAACAGCACTACTCTCAAACTTGTCTGCGCAGGCAAGACTCAGCTTATCAATGTTCTTCAGCAGGCCGGAAAGGTAGAACTTCGTATTTCCAAATCTACAGAAGTCAATGCTTCTGAAGATGGAACTACATGGCGTGTAAAAGGTACTGTAAGAGGTATCGAGAATACAACATATGGTAACTATTACATCGATGATGAGTGGGGTTCTGTATATGTCTATGGTACTCTGAACAACGGAGAGGCGAAGAAATTTGCCAGTCTTGGCATTGAAGCCGGAGACATTATCACCGTGCAGGGAAAGAAAAGCACATATAACGGACCACAACTTGTCGACGTTGACGTTATCGCCATTGAGAAGTCCCTTATCAAGATTGAGACGATTGATCCTGCGGATGCTACTATCGCCAAGGAAGGCGGTGAGGTGAAAGTGACCCTTACCGTAAAGGGTGACGGTGCTTCTGCTGTTGTTCCGGAGGAAGCAAAATCATGGCTTTCTGTAAGCGGAATCCAGATTGGCGCCAAGGAGACAGTTGTAACGCTTTCTGCCGCAGCCAATGCACAGGGTGATCGTGCTGCCGAGGTGTCTTTCGTTACGACCAAGGATGGCAAGACCTATTCTGCTGTAACCAAAATTACTCAGAAAGGTGCAGTCATTGATGCCGACATCGCTACAATTCTCGCTGCCGAGGATGGCTTGACCCAGTACAGGGTTAGCGGATACGTATCCAAGGTGGACGATCTTGCCGCCGGCAAAATTTATATCAAGGACGCTACCGGAGATCTTTATCTCTATAAGGTTTCATTCGGTGAGTTTAAGGTAAAGGCCGGTGATATCATCACCGTTGTGGGTGCAAAGAGTTCATATAATGGAAAGGGACAGCTTGTGAATGCCGCTGTTGAGGCCGTTTCTCCTGTGACTGACATTGATCTCGCCGGTTTCCGTGCACTTGCTGACGACAAGACCACATATTACAGGATTTCCGGTAAGGTGGCCAAGAGCACAGAGGAAAACACCCGCTGGGATATTGAATCCTATGGTAACTTCGCACTTACTGACGGTACCACCGAGGTATATGTATATGGTGTAAGGACCGGCTGGGGAGGAGAAAAAGGCAAATTCGGAACTCTCGGTATCAAGGAAGGAGATGAGCTTACCATCGTGTGCTACAAGACCAGTTTCAAGGGTCTCGTTGAGGCTGACGGATGCTTCTATGTTTCTCACAAGTCCGGCTCAGACTCTCCTGAGCAGCCTGTAGATCCGCAGCCTGCTGAGAGTGAGACTATTACAATGTCTGATTGCTTCTCCGCAGATGCCAATATGAATCTTGAGGACGGTAAGACTTATACCTGGGGATCTCTTTCCGTGAAGTTCACCAAGAATAACCCTACCGGTACATCCAATTATAACGTGAAAGACGGCGGTCTTCGTTTCTATGCAAGTGATGTTATGACCATCAGCGCAGAAAAGGACATTGTGAAGCTTGAATTTGTCACATACGATTCAAGGAAAGGCCCTTTTACTGCCAATGTGGGAGAAGTTGCTGAAGGTGACACCGTAATATGGACAGGCGAGACCAAGTCTGTAGAGCTTACGGCCGTAAATCAGATTCGTATCAAAGAGATTAAAGTTACTTATAAAAAGTAAAAATAGTCTGTAAATATGTATAAAAGACCGGTGTGGAGCAGTCCGCACCGGTCTTTTTTGCTTAAAAGGTCAATCGATTATTTACAATGTCATCTTTTATGAGTATCTTTACCGCTCAAAACCAAGTATTTATTTTTAAATGAAACTGAAACACATATTGTTTTCAATGGCAGCCACAGTGGTTGCTATTGTTGGTTGTGAGAAAACTCAAGACCTTGGCCCGGCTGAGGTTACAGTTGTTTCACCTGCAGAAACCACAGTCAATGCTCCTCAGGAGGGCACTGAATTTACAGTAACACTTAAGGCTACAATCGATTGGGCCCTTCGCGGCTATACTGAGGAGGTATCCTCTTGGCTTTCTGTCTCTCCGGTATCCGGAAGTGCTTCCGCTGATCCGCAGACAATCACCGTTAAGGTTCTTGCCAATGATGGTGCTGACCGTAAGGCCGATCTCGTATTCTACGGTAATGTGCTCTGCAAGGCCGCACTTACTGTTTCCCAGAAAGGAAACGGTGCTGCCGGTGGAGATGTAATCACTGTGGATGAATTCATCAAGAAGGCTGATACACAGAACGAATACACCCTCAGAGGAACCATCAGTGATGTTGTTAAGAATGATAGATATTGGGGATTTGTGCTCACGGACGAGAGTGGACAGATTTCTTGTCCTTTCGTAGAGAACTGGGACGCATTCCCTCTTAAGGATGGCGGCATTGTAAGCATCAAGGGAAAATACAGCTACTACGAGAAAAAGCAGCAGCATCAGCTTGCCAATGGTACCGTATTGAGCTTTGAGGCCAGCAGCGGTCCTACTGACCCGGATGCGATTTACCATGCTGATTTCACTACTTCTATCAATGGCTTTACCATTGAAGACAAGGACAAACCATCAGCCGTTGAAGCTATTTGGGTGCAGACAAGCGAGTATGGTATGAAGGCATCCGCTTATGTTGACGGTACAGATTACAGCTCTGAGAGCTGGCTTGTCTCTCCTGTGATTGACCTCAGCGCCGAGGCAAAGGCATTCCTTACATTCGAGCATGCTGTCAACTTCTTCAAGGATGTGGAAACCGCAAAGTCAGAGACATCCGTATATGCAAGAGTTGAGAACGGTGAGTGGAAGAGACTCGAGGGATTCATATATCCGTCCAAGCTCAGCTGGACTATCGCTTCTGCCGGATATGTCGATCTTTCCGCTTATGTAGGAAAGAAGATGCAGGTGGCTTTTGTATATAAGAGCACAGCTGACAAGGCCGGCACATGGGAGGTTAAGAACATGTCCATTACTAAGGAATCTGTTGATGTCAGCGATCCGGAGCTTCCTGCTGGAGCCATCGTATGGGAGATTGACAAGGATGTCCAGAACTGGGCTGAAGCCACCGACGATACATACGGTCCAGGGTACTCCGCCACTGTGGACGGAATTACAGTAGGATTCTATAAATACAAATCAACATCGGATCTCAGAGAACCATCTACCGACCAGTTCAGAATCTACAAGAATTCAGCCTTCAAGATTTCTTCAGAGAAGACCCTTTCCAAGGTGATTCTTTATGCTACTGAGTCTCGCTACTGTGTAGATCTCACCAGTCTGGAAGGAAATTCCAATGGATTTACCGCAGATAAA
>HF986301.1:31002-49664 GCA_000432655.1 Bacteroides sp. CAG:1060 | reverse complement strand
CCGTTACACGGACCGGAAGCTCCAAGAATATCGTTGCTGTAGCAACCAATGGGCAGGTGCGTGTTAATAAGATAGTATTTATTTGTGAATAAACGATTTATATACTGCTTTGCAGTATTGCTTTTTGCGCTTTGCTCCTGCGGAGGAAACTCCACGGGAGCATCGGGCATTGAAGGGGAACTGCTTCTTTCCGTGCCTAAGCACGAAGTTTCTGTCAAGGCCGGACAGCAGTTCATCACCGTCAAGGCCTATGCTTCATGGACACTCTCCTTTGACTTCGGCGGCGCCGACGCATGGGCGAGCGTGGACAAGCCCTCGGGCTCTTCATCGGCTTCGGACATCGTCTTGAGCTGGGAAGCCCTTGGAAAGACTGATAAGGAACGTACCTGCATATTGACATTGACCTGCGATGGAAAGACAAGTTCCGTGGATCTTATCCAAAGAAGAGCCGGAGTACCTGTCGATCCTGAAGAGCCGTCCGATCCGGACAAGCCTGCCGGCTGGCTCGAACTTCCCGCTCTTGACAATGCATCCAATATGATGTATGTGACACGGGATATGACTCTGTCGAAGGGAGGCAAGTTCAGAAATTACTCCATGTACTTCGATTGCGGTGCCAGAATCGCTTATTGGGTGGCATATCCTCTCAATAATGAACTTATAGGAAGCGGCGGTCGTACCAACGCATGGGGGTATGATCCTAAGATTCCTGCCAAATATCAGGCGGTGCTTTTCCGTGGATTCAGAGGATATGACCGTGGACACCAGTTGCCTTCGGCTGATCGTCTGAAGAAAGGAGTCAATGAGACTACGTTCTATTTTTCAAATATGACCCCGCAGAAGGGGAATCTGAACCAGAATGCATGGGCTGTTCTGGAAGGCAAGGTAAGAGGCTGGGCCGCGAGTTTTGATACTCTGTATGTGGTGACCGGTGCTGATTACCGTGATTCCAGAATCTCCGTTTCCGATAATGAGGGCAATAAGGTTTGTGTCCCTGACGGATATTTCAAGGCGCTGCTCGGATACAAGAAGAGCGGCACTATCGGAAATTCCACAGGCGGATATCTCGGTATTGCTTTCTATTTCGAGCACAAGTGGTATGACGATTCCGACATTATGGATTCTCAGGCCATGAGCATATCTGCTCTGGAAGAGAAATTGGGTATTGACTTTTTCGTCAATTTGCCTGAAAAGGTAGGGCAGAATATGGCGGGCAAGATAGAATCCACCAAGGACAAATGGTGGAGATAAATGATTGTTATGAAAAGGATATTTGTAATCATTTCGACCATCCTTCTATGTGTCAATGGATTCGCACAGAAGCAAAAATATGTGGTCGGATTCTATAATCTGGAGAATCTTTTTGATATCTATGATGAGCCGGGCAAGAACGATGAAGAGTTCCTTCCTGATGGCAAGAACAAATGGACTGAAGCCAAATACAAGAAGAAACTTTTCAACATGGCGCATGTTATTCGCGCGATGAAGGAGGATAACGGCGTATATCATACCATTCTTGGTGTCAGCGAGATTGAGAACCGTCTCGTGCTTGAGGATCTCGTCAGTCAGGACGAAATCGTGGATGCCAATTTCCAGATTGTGCATTATGACAGTCCGGACCGTCGAGGTGTGGACGTGGCTCTGTTGTATCGTCCGGATCAGTTTGACTATATCGACAGCGAGTCCCTTCCGTTCACATTTTCGCCTACCAAGGTGAAGATAACCTTGAACCAGGAGGAGCAGGATTATTTCAGGACGAGAGACATTCTTATGGTTCATGGACTTATAGAGGGGGAGCACTTTGCTTTCTATGTAGCTCACCTTCCTTCCAGAATCGGCGGTAAGGGCAGTGATCTTCGCTCAAGAGGAGCGGAGATTATCTACAACCATGCCAGCGAGATGGAAAAGAAGTATCCGGGGATCAAGATTGTCGTGATGGGAGATATGAATGACAATCCTACCGATGAGAGCATGACCGTTTGGATGCATGGCAAGGGAGACGTCAAGGATGTTCGGCAAGGGGATTATTTCTCTCCTTTCACAAAGATGCTGGCCGACGGATATGGCTCTCTCGCTTATCAGGGAACATGGAACATATATGATGTCATCCTTGCGAACTATAATCTTACAGTGGCTCCGGACGGAGGCTTGAAAATCTGCAAGATTCACAAGAAAGGGTATTACGGAAGAGTATTCAAAAAGCCATTCATGACGCAGCAGACAGGCCAGTACAAGGGTACTCCTTTCCGCACTTTCTCAAGCGGAACGTTCATCGGCGGCTATTCTGACCACTATCCGACATACATTGTAATAGGAAAATAATGAAAAAAATATTGACAATAATCAGCGCCCTTGCAGCTTTTGCAATCTCCGCTTCCGCTTACGACGGAGGTATCAAGGCCAAGGTTGTCAACCGCTCCGGAAGAGTTCCGGTGCAGGGTGCTACAGTAAGCTTGAGCTTCGATGATGAAGTTATAAAGACTGTAAAGTCAGCACCTGACGGAAGTTTCTTCTTCGAAGATCTTCCTGACGGCCGTTATACCGTATCTGTTGATGCGGACGAGTTCCTGTCCACGAAGCTCAACGTGACTGTGGAGAATGGAATAGTAAGGGACCTTATGTTCGTTACTCTCTCTGCGGCCCGCCGTGCGGAAGAGGTGGATGCTTCCAATTTTGCGGAATTCGACCTCGACGACAGCGGATACACTGATGCCCCGACCATTTTGTTCAGTACCAACGACGTATATACCGACGTGGTGGGTTACGGATTCAGCAACATCAGGTTCAAGAACCGCGGTTATAATTCGGAGACTCAGGATGTATATCTTGCAGGTGTGCCGATGAACGATGCCATTACGGGATATTCTCCATTCTCTCTGTGGAGTGGTCTTAATGAAGCCATGCGCTCCAAGGATTCCACCCTCGGACTCGAGATGTCTGATTTTGGCAATGGCGGATATAACGGTGTCACCAACATTACGGCCGTGCCGTCAGCTGTACGTACCGGCTGGAGATTCTCTGTTCTTTCCAACTCAGCGCTTTATCGACTTCGTCTTATGGCGACATATTCTTCCGGCGAGCTGGACAACGGCTGGTCATACGCGTTCAACGCATCTGCCCGTCTTGGAGGAAACGACTGGGTCAAGGGAGTCTATTACCGCAACTTCGCCTTGTATGGAGGTATCGGAAAGAAGTTTGACGACATCCACAAGCTGTCTTTGTTTGCGTTTGCAACTCCGGGACAGAGAGGCGCCCAGAACTCTTCCACTCAGGAGGTATATGATCTCATGGGAGACAACATGTACAACTCCAACTGGGGATACCAGAACGGCAAAGTGCGCAACTCCCGCGTGCGCCACACATTTGAGCCTATAGTTGCTCTCAAGTACGATTTCACCCCTTCCGATGTTTTCAGCGCATACGCTACTCTGCTTTTCCGCGGAGGATACAACGGATATACTGCTCTTGACTGGTATGATGCTCAGGACCCGCGTCCTGATTATTACAGGAACCTTCCTTCCTATTTCTATATGGAGGAAGACGACTACAATCGTACTAACTGGGAAAAGGCCGAGTGGGCGAAACTTGCATGGACAGACAGGAGCGGACTTTTCGACAACTACCAGCATCTCAACTGGGACCGTCTCTACAATGTGAACTACAACAATGTCGAGGGTCGCAGCAAATATGCTCTTGAGGAGCGCCGTGTGGACCAGAGAGATATCAACCTGGTAGCGGCTTTCAATTGGCTGGCTCGTACGGATCTCTCCATCAAGGGAGGATTCAATGCCAAGATCAACCGCACCGAGAATTACAAGTTGATGAACGACCTTCTTGGCGGACAATACTATCTCAACATTGACTCGTTCGCAGAGAGGGATTTCGCTTCCAATGTTGCACTCGTTCAGAACGACCTCGATTATTTCCTTGCCAACGGACAGGCCGAGAAGGTTGTCAAAGGCGGAAAGTATGGATATGACTACCTCGCTCAAATAAGACGCGCGGACGTCTGGGCCAACGGAATATGGACCAAGGGTGGTTTCAGTGCCGCTCTGGCCGCAACTCTTGGTGTGGATTCGTTCTGGAGAGAAGGTCTTGTAAGAAAGGGACTTTTCGCAGGACTTGATGACAACGGACAGGAAATCAGCTATGACGGACGTCTTCTTACGTCTTATGACGAGAAGGGCAGAGTGATAAGTTCCAAGGGAAAGTCCGAAGTGAGCACTTTCTTTACATGGTCCACCAAACTTGCCCTCGCATACGAGCTTGCCGGAGGACACAGATTCTCTGTCAACGCCGGCTACTTCAACGATGCGCCTACCTTCAACCAGTCGTTCATCTCCGCCCGCACCAGGAATTCCCTCGTGGAGGACCTCACCACCGTGAAGACCCTTTCGGCTGATGTCAACTATCAGTACAACAATTCCGGATACAGTCTTCGCGTGACAGGATTCTACACCGGTATCAAGGATCAGACGGATGTGATGAGCTTCTATGATGATTCTCAGCATTCATTCACCAATTTCGCCATGACCGGTATCGACCAGCGTCACCTCGGTCTCGAACTTGGTGTCAAGGTGCCGCTCTTTGTGGACGGTCTTACCGCGAGTGCCGTTTTGAGTTGGGGCGAGTATGTCTATACAAGCAATCCAAAGATGGTGCAGACTGTGGACAACAGTGCGGAAGTGGTTCGTTCGGAGAGTGTTCCATATTGGAAGAGCCACCCGATATACAAGGTTGCCGGTGTTGTTGACGGAGTGACAGTCTATGATCAGGATGTGGATGGAAATTACATCGTAGAAAAGAATGTAAAGCACTATGTGCCTTCTACTCCTCAGCTTGCAACAGCACTCCAGCTCAATTATCGCACCAACGACTACTGGTTCTTCGAGCTTGGCGCACAGTATTTTGCAAACTCATACCTTGATATGAACCCTCTTTACCGCACCCATCTTGCATGCGGCGGCGGTGATGGCCTTGAAACACCTGCCGAGGTTGAGTATATGGCAGCACAGGAGAAATTCAATCCTGCTTTCCTTCTAAACGGAAGCATAGGCAAGAGTTGGCAGCTGGTCAACAGGAAGTACACCCTCGGGTTCTCTCTTGAGGCCAACAATATACTTAACAACCGCGGCGTGAAGACCGGCGGATATGAGCAGACCCGTCTCATCAGCAGTTACGGCAAGGACCGCTATTACAGGTTCGATCCGAAATACTTCTATATGAGCGGTGCAAGTTATATGTTGAACATCTATTTCAGATTCTAGTATGAAAAAATATATTATTGCTCTTGCGTTATTCGTTGCAGCTGCGTCCTGTACTTCGCTGAAAGAAGAGTTTCAGCCGGTATTCTCCGGTCCTAAGAACCCGTCTCCCCGGGTAATAAAACCCCGCCGCCGGCCAGGCGGTTATCTTTACCCGCCACACATACCATTGCACAGCTTGCTTCCAGGTACAAGGTGGGCTCGCCATGGAAAATTGATGAGAATATCATCATCTCCGGAATCGTAAGCACTACCGACCAGCCTGGCAACTTCTATAAGAGTTTCTATATTCAGGACGAGACCGGCGGAATGGAAATTAAGGTGGGAAAGAACGGACTCTACAATGATTATCTTCCGGGTCAGCGAGTATATGTGGACTGCCGTGACCTCTGTCTGGGAATGTACGGATACAAGTCCGGCGCGGCTTATGGCAACGGTATGATTCAGGTAGGATTTTCCGATCCGAGCGGTGAATATGAGACTTCGTATCTTGAGGCTCCGCTTCTTATAAACACTCACGTTCTTAAGGGAAAGGTAGAAGACAAGGTTACCCCTGTCGTACTTTCAGAATCACAGCTTCCGAAAAGCAAGGACACTCAGGCCACCAACTCCAATGTCGGCAAGCTTGTGACAATCAAAAACATCAAGTATGGCTGGTATGACGAGCGTTATAAAGAGAACAATCAGGCGTTTGTCCTTCTTTATCTTGACTCCAATAAGAACAAGAAACTTTCGGAGAACCGAATCTTTATCTCTGGAGACAACACCGGCATTACCACTTGGGCCATGTCCAAGGAAAAGATGAAGGAGTATCTTCTCTCTGGTATCTGGGACAATTTCTACATCGGCAATGCCAACGATTACACCCACGGCAAAGTGGGCGACAAGAGGGTGGTTGCTGAGGACGGCACCGTGTCTTATCCGGGTATAGAAAAAGCTGCCGGCTCCGTGAGCCACTATTTCTCTACCACTTCCGGAACCTGCATCCAGATTCGCACGAGCGGATTCTCCAAGTTTGCAGACAAGGAAATACCTGCGGATGTCCTTTCAGGGAAGAGGACAATCAATGTCACCGGTATTCTGACTCTCTATCAGGGGAAAATACAGATGTCGGTCAACAGTCTTGATGACATAACAATCAATTAGTTGTATGAAGAAAATAGTTTCATTTCTTGCATTTGCATTGGTTATGACCGCTTGCAGCAACAGAACAAATCCTTTCCTTACGGAATGGGACACCCCGTTTGGCATACCTCCTTTCGACAAGATAGAGGTGTCTGATTATATTCCTGCACTCAAGGCGGGAATTGAGCAGCAGAACAAGGAGATAGACGCTATCGTCTCCAATCCTGAAGCTCCTACTTTTGAGAACACCATAGCACCGCTTGAACTTTCGGGCGAGATTCTTGCCAAAGTGAGCGGTGTGCTTTACAATGTTTCTGAAACTGACCGCAGTGATGCTCTTGACGCAGTGCTGGATGAGGCCATTCCTATGCTCAGCGAGCATAGTGACAACATTTCGTTCAACAAGGCTCTCTATAACCGCATTGCCGCCATATATAATGCTGACCAAAGCAATCTTACCAGAGAGCAGCAGGTCGTGCTGAAAAAGCATTTCGACAGCTTTGCACGGGAGGGTATCGGTCTTGATGAGAGCAAGCAGGCTGAACTTCGCGAGATTAACGCCAAGATGGCATCTCTTACCCAGAAAATCGGCAACAATATCCTGGCTGAGTCCAATGCCTTTGCTGAGAAGTTCGGGTTCAGCGTATCCGCTTATTCGGACAAGATGACTTCCACCGAAGATCGCGAACTTCGCCGCCAGTACAATGAGGCCTACAAGATGCGCGGACACAATGGCAATGAGTACGACAACAGCGAACTCATTTTCGAGCTCCTCAGGCAGCGCATCCGCAAGGCTCAGATTCTCGGGTACGACACTCCTGCCGCATATACCCTTGCAGACAAGATGGCTGCGACTCCGCAGACCGTGGATAACTTCCTTGCAGGAATCATGACTGCCGCCAATGCCAAGTCAAAAGAGGAACTTGCAGATATGCAGGCTTTGATGGACGAGGATATCAAGGCTGGCAAGCTTCCTGCCGGCTCAAAGATTGAGCAGTGGGACTGGTGGTATTATGCTGAGAAGGTGCGCAAGGCAAAATACGCCATTGATGAGAATGAGGTAAAGCAGTACTTCAAGGCAGAGAATGTAGTGAACGGAATTTTCACTGCAGCCAAGATGTTGTACGGTGTCAACGCTGAGAAGTTGGAAGGCGTTCCATCCTACAATCCTGACTGCGTCACAACATATAAACTCACCTACGATGACGGTTCGCTCATCGGTATTTTCACTACCGACTATTTCCCGCGTTCCAGCAAGAGAGGCGGTGCGTGGATGAACAATATCCGCGAGCAGTATTTCGATGCTGACGGCAATGATGTCCGTCCGATAATTGTGAATGTGGGCAACTTGTCAGAATATATGAGCATTGATGATGTTCAGACCACGTTCCACGAATTCGGTCATGCACTTCATGGACTTCTTACCAAGTGCCACTACAGGTCTGTCAGCGGAACCAGTGTTACCCGTGACTTTGTGGAGATGTTCTCACAGTTCAACGAAAACTGGGCGTTCCAGCCTGAATTGCTCGCTCTGTACGCCAAGAATGACAAGGGAGAGGTGATTCCGGATGCACTTGTGAAGAAGATCAACAACTCTCTTAAATTCAATCAGGGTTTCATGACCGCAGAACTTTGCGCGGCTTCAATTCTCGATATGAAATGGCACGAACTCAGCAATGTTGAGGGTATAGACATAGACAAGTTCGAGGCACAGGTTGCCAAGGAAATAGGACTTATACCTGAGATTACCTTCCGTTATCGCAGCACATACTTCAACCATATATTCGGAGGTAGCGGATACAATGCCGGCTACTACGGATATCTCTGGTCCGAAGTGCTTGACAAGGATGCATTCAGCATCTTCGAGGCCTCTGCGAATGGCGTATGGGATCATGCACTTGCCACCCAGTTCAAAGAGACCTTCCTGGAGAAGGGCGGAAGCGAGGAGCCGATGGTTCTGTACAAGTCATTTGCCGGCAGAGAGCCTGATTCCCGCGCAATGCTTCGCGGAAGAGGTCTTATAGACTAATATTTGAAAGATTTATAGATAAAATGAACAGAAAAGTACTTCTGATGATTCTTGACGGTTGGGGAGAAGGCCGTCATGACAAGTCTAACGCCATATACACACAGGGCGCGCCTTTCATCGATTCTCTCAGAGCCAAATATCCAATGTCCCACCTTCAGGCTTGCGGCGAATATGTAGGTCTTCCTGACGGACAGATGGGTAACTCCGAGGTAGGACACATGAATCTTGGTGCCGGACGTGTCGTATATCAGGATTTGGTGAAGATCAACATAGCGTGCCGTGACCATAAGTTGATGGAAAACAAGGAGATAAAGGCTTGTTATGACTATCTGAAGAAATCCGGCAAGAAACTTCACTTCTTTGGTCTGTGCTCCCACGGAGGAGTTCACTCCAGCCTTGACCACCTGTACGAATTCCTTTCAGAGGCCAAGAATGCAGGTCTTGAAGAAGTGTATGTACATTGTTTTATGGACGGCCGCGACACCGACCCTCACAGCGGTCTCGGATTCGTGAAGGAGCTTGAGGAAAAGATGGCTCAGACTACCGGAAAGGTGGCTACAGTGTGCGGAAGATTCTATGCAATGGATCGCGATAAGCGCTGGGCCCGTGTCAAGGAGGCGTATGATATGCTTGTTGAAGGGAAAGGTGCCCAGTTTACATCAGCCCTTGAAGCCATTCAGGCCTCTTATGACGCCGATGTTACTGATGAATTCATCAAGCCGGTAGTGATTACCGAGGGAGGCAAGCCTCTTGCCAAGGTGGAAGAAGGGGATGCTGTCATTTTCTACAATTTCCGCAATGACCGTGCTCGTGAGCTTACCAACGTTCTCACACAGAATGACATGCCGGAAGAGGGAATGCACACGATACCTCTTTACTACTGCTGTCTTACTCCGTATGATGCTTCCTTTACAGGTCTTCACATTCTCTTCGACAAGGAAGAGGTCAAGGATACTCTCGGAGAGGTGGTTTCCAAGGCCGGAAAGAGTCAGCTCCGTATTGCAGAGACCGAGAAATATGCCCATGTGACATTCTTCTTCAACGGAGGCCGCGAGGTGCCTTTCGAGAATGAGGACCGTATCCTTGTAAATTCTCCGAAAGTCGCCACATACGACCTTCAGCCGGAGATGTCCGCCATTGAAGTGACAGATAAACTCTGCGAGGCAATCCGCTCCGAAAAGGAGGATATGATTATCCTCAATTTCGCCAACGGAGACATGGTCGGACACACAGGAGTATATGGAGCAATCCGCAATGCTGTCGGCTGTATCGACGGATGCGTAGAGGCTGTCGTGACATGTGCGCTTGCTCATGACTACGTGGTTCTTCTCACTGCCGATCACGGAAATGCGGATTATGCTGTCAATCCGGACGGAACTCCAAATACGGCTCACTCCCTTAATCCTGTGCAGTTCATTGTAATAGGTGCGGGTGATGAGGTTAAGACCGTTAAGGATGGCGCTCTCTGCAATGTGGCGCCTACCATTCTCAAACTGATGGGTATCCCTCAGCCGGAGGCAATGACGGCAGAGCCGCTCATATAGGCTGTACCTTATCAGAGTTATACATTGGAAGGGGCTGACTGAATCATTAGTCAGGCCCCTTCTATTTTTTCGTCGTTTGTTTTCGTGCGGACTTTCTTTTCTTTGCCGGATTACGCATACTTTGGAGCCTCGGAAACCGGCACCGATTTTGCCCTTGTCTAAAAATGTACTATTTTTGTAAGTTAAAACGAAATGTAGATAACGTACAACAATAATATGACTTCTAAAGAGATAAGGCAGAAGTTCCTCGATTTTTTCGCTTCGAAGGGACATACGGTGGTGCCTTCAGCACCTATGGTTGTGAAGAACGATCCGACTCTGATGTTTACCAACGCCGGAATGAACCAGTTCAAAGATATCTTCCTCGGCAATTCATCAGCCCCCTACAAAAGGGCTACGGATTCGCAGAAGTGTCTGAGAGTCAGCGGAAAGCATAATGACCTTGAAGAGGTTGGGCATGATACATACCATCATACCATGTTTGAGATGCTCGGCAACTGGAGTTTTGGAGATT
The DNA here is from genome assembly GCA_000432655.1 of Bacteroides sp. CAG:1060. Taxonomy (GTDB): domain Bacteria; phylum Bacteroidota; class Bacteroidia; order Bacteroidales; family UBA932; genus Cryptobacteroides. Next base: position 39,188 of record HF986301.1, on the reverse strand, counting down.
ATTTCAAGACCGAGGCGATAGACTGGGCGTGGGAACTTCTTACTGAAGTTTACGGGATAGACAAAAACCTGCTTTATGCGACAGTGTTCGAGGGTAGCGCCGAAGATGGCACCAGCCTTGATACGGAAGCGAAGGCTGCCTGGCTCAAGCATTTGCCGGAAGACCATATTCTGCTCGGCAACAAGCACGACAACTTCTGGGAGATGGGTGATACCGGCCCATGCGGCCCTTGTTCGGAGATTCATATCGATATCCGCAGTGAGGAGGAGAAGAAGGCAAGCGGACTCAGTGGAGCGGAACTTGTCAACAAATCCGACCCGCACGTCATAGAGATTTGGAATCTCGTGTTCATGCAGTATCAGAGGATGGCCGACGGTCACCTTGAAAATCTTCCTGCCAAGAACATTGATACCGGAATGGGCTTCGAGCGTCTGTGCGCAGTCCTTCAGGGTAAGAACAGCAATTACGACAGCGATGTGTTTACCGGAATGCTTGCTGAGATCGGGCGTATCTCCGGACACAAATACGGCGAGAACCGGGATGTCGATGTGGCTATGCGCGTCATTGCGGACCATATTCGTGCCATAAGCTTCAGTATTGCTGACGGTCAGCTCCCTTCCAATGTCAAGGCAGGTTATGTCATAAGACGAATTCTGCGTCGTGCCGTCCGTTATGGATACACGTTCCTCGGATTGACCGAGCCGTTCCTCTGTCGTCTTGTCGCTAAACTTGTAGAGGAGATGGGCGAGGCGTACCCGGAAATTGCCAGACAGCAGAAATTTATCGAGAACGTTATCCGTGAGGAAGAAATGGCCTTCCTGCGCACTTTGGACCGTGGTATCAAGCTGATGGATGAGTGTATAGAGCGCAGTCGCGGCACCAAGGTTATTTCCGGAGAAGATGCGTTCAAGTTGTATGACACTTACGGATTCCCAATCGACCTTACGGAACTTATTGCTTCGGAAAACGGCTTTTCTGTGGATTTGGAGCAGTTTGACAAAGAACTCCAGAAACAGAAGGATCGTGCCCGCAATGCCACTTCCAATACTTTCGGAGATTGGACCGTATATCATGACGGGGAAGATGTGGAGTTCCTTGGATACGACAGCACCGAACTGGAGGGTGTGCTGCTTCTCAAGCAGAGAACGGTGGTTCAGAAGAATAAGGAGATGCTCCAGCTCGTGTTTGACCGCACCCCGTTCTACGGAGAGATGGGTGGTGAGGTAGGTGATACCGGAAGCATCGTCTCGGAGGACGGAGAAGTTGTCAAAATTCTGAACACAATCAAGGAAAACAATCTTACGATACATATTGCTGAGAAGCTTCCTGAAAATTGCACAGGAGCCTTTACTCTGAAAGTTGACGCCCAGCGTCGTCGCAAAATTGCAGCCAATCATACTTGTACGCATCTTCTTGACAGGGCGTTGCGTGAGGTTCTCGGCTCTCACGTAGAGCAGAAGGGTTCATTTGTATGTGACAAGAACTTCCGTTTCGACTTCTCTCATTTCGAGAAGCTTTCCGAGGAGCAGATAGCAGCTGTAGAACACCGTGTCAACGAGCTTATCAGGGAGAATTATTCGCTTGAAGAGAAGCGTGATGCCACTATGGACGAAGCTGCCGCTATGGGTGCGATAGCCCTTTTCGGAGAGAAATACGGAGACCGCGTACGAGTGGTCAAATTCGGTCCGAGTGTGGAGCTCTGTGGCGGATGCCATGCCTGGGCTACCGGAAACATAGGACTGTTCAAAATAGTGAGCGAGTCTGCCATTGCTGCCGGTATCAGACGTATTGAGGCTGTTACGGGAGAGGAGGCGGAAAAGTATGTATTTGGACTTCAGGAGCTTGTGAGAACCGCACGCTCTCTGTTCAATAATGTTCCGGATCTTGCCGGTGCCATCAGGCATCTTATTGAGGACAACGCTACCTATAAGAAGCAGGCGGAGGAATTCGCCAGACAGAAGGCGGCTGAGTTCGCCAAATTCCTTGCTGCCAGGGCTAAGGATGTCAATGGAATGAAACTCATCTCTGTGACCGGAGCGGATCTTACGCCGGACGCTGATCCTACGTTTATGCGCAATGCTGCGCAGACGCTGCAGAAGGAGCTTGTGAATACCGCATTGGTGGTGGCTTTCTCCTATGAAGGCAAGCCGCAGCTTCTGCTTATGTACTCCAACGACCTTGTTGCAAAGGGAAAGAATGCGGGAAAAGATATCCGCGAGGCTGCCAAATTCATACTCGGCGGTGGCGGCGGACAGCCAAGTCTCGCTTCTGCCGGCGGAAAAGATGCAAGCGGGCTTGAAAAAGCGATGGAGGCACTGGTGGCAATAGCAACAAGTTAAAGATTCGGTATAGGGAATGAAGAAGCTGGACCGCTTTATAATCAAGTCATTTGTCGCACCTTTCATGGCGGCACTTGTCGTTGTGGTCTTTATTCTTCTTCTCCAGTTTCTTTGGGTCTATATAGACGAACTTGTAGGTAAAGGTCTTGGACTGGGCGTGATACTGGAGTTCATGATGTGGGCTACATGTACCGTTTTGCCTCTTTCCCTGCCTCTTGCGACCCTGCTTTCGTCCGTGATGGTCATAGGCCAGTTGGCGGAGAACAAGGAACTTCTGGCCATAAAGGCCTCCGGAGTTCCGTTTTCCAGGATTATTGCGCCTCTGATTGTGTGCAGTGCTGTGATTGCTGTCGGAGCGTTTTTTATCGGTAACAGGCTTGTGCCTAAGGCTTTTGCTGAGATTTATACCATGCGGGATGATATCATGAACACCAAGAATGAGATCAAGATTCCATCCGGTATATTCTATGACGGCATAGAAGGCTATACCATCAGAGTGGACAGGCAGAACAAGAAGAGCAAGATGCTGTATGGAGTGACAGTCTATGACCACGCCAGCGGCAGGGGTAACACAGCAGTGACATTTGCCGATTCTGCCATCATCAAAATCTCCAAGGGGAAGGACTACCTCACGTTCAGCATGTATAACGGGTCCAATTATCAGGAGACCAACAGCGTGCTGTACAATGATACGACACTTGCGCTCCAGCATGTTGATTTCAGCCGGCAGGAACTTGTCATTCCGCTGAAAAACTATAAGTTCGAGAAGTCTGACACCGTGAGGTTCGGCGATGCGGCCAAAGCCATGACAATCCGTCAGCTCAAACACCAGAGCGATTCGCTTCATCATAGGATAGATTCTCTGAATGACCTCCATTACGCCAACGCAAGGAAGTCCACGGTCTTTTTCCTGAACAGGCAGCTTGATACTGCTTTCCGGGATGAGAACCGCGCACTTTTTGCTGATTCGCGGTATCTTGAATGGGATACTCCCGAGCAGGAGGCTCTTGGTATCAAAAAGGCTGCCGAGAATGCTGCCCGGTTCAATTCGGAGATTAATACATACAAGTTCAATGTGTACGAAGAGGAGTATTATGTGCATCATGATGACATTGAACTTCTCAAAAAGTTCGCGCAGGCTCTTGCGTGCTTCATTCTTTTCTTCATAGGTGCGCCTATAGGTGCCCTTGTGCGGAAAGGTGGACTCGGAACCGGAGCCATAGTGTCGGTGCTGTTCTTTGTACTTTATTGGGTGGTTGATATTTCCGGAGTCAAACTTGCATCGAACGGTGCCATAGAAGCTCCTATAGGAGCGTTTGCGTCCTCGATGGTGCTTATTCCGATAGGAGTTTTTCTTACCTGGTGTGCAATCAATGATTCTGATATGTTCAATATGGATCAGATAAAAGTTAAATGGAGGAAGCTCAAGAGCAAGGTTTCCAGATTCTTCAAACCGGTGCGTATCGTGTATATGGGTACACCGGAGTTTGCCGTGGAGCCTCTTGACAGGCTGATAAAGCAAGGTTACAACGTAGTAGGTGTGGTGACCGTGGCGGACAAGCCGAGCGGCCGCGGGTTGAAAGTCAATGAAAGTGCCGTCAAGCAGTATGCCGTGGCACACAATATCCCGGTTCTTCAGCCGGTCAAGTTGAAAGATCCGGAGTTCCTTGATGCTCTCAGGGCATGGAAGGCTGACTTGTTCGTGGTGGTGGCGTTCAGGATGCTGCCGTCGGAGGTGTGGAGTATGCCGAAGATGGGAACATTCAACCTGCATGCCGCGCTTCTGCCTCAGTACAGGGGTGCCGCTCCTATCAACTGGGCGGTTATCAACGGAGAGAAAATGACCGGTGTCACGACGTTCATGATAGATAAGGACATCGATACGGGAGGAATCATATATCGCCAGGAATGCAGAATCGCTCCCGACGACACTGCCGGGGACGTGCATGACAAGCTTATGGACATAGGAGCGGACCTGGTGGTGCAGACCGTGGAAGGCCTTATACAAGGCAATGTGGAAACCCGCGTTCAGCGGTCGTTCATCCAGGGGTCTGAAGTGCTCAAGCCGGCCCCGAAACTTACCAAGGAACTGTGTCATATTGATTGGCATGGTACCACGAAGGACATATACAACCTGATTCGAGGTTTGAGTCCTTACCCGACAGCATACACCGAGCTCGTTTCTGAAGATGGAGAGAGCCATGCTCTTAAGATTTTCAAAGCGGAGAAGGCGGATTTGAAAGGTGCTCCCGGAGATATTATTACGGACGGAAAGACTTATTTTGCCATTGCTACTCAGGACGGAGCCATAAGTCTGAAAGAACTTCAGCTCGCGGGAAAGAAAAGAATGGATGTCAAATCTTTCCTTTTAGGGTTCCGTGATGCGGACAAATACCGGGTGAAAATATGCTAAGAAAGATTAGAATAGCTCTGGCCGCGGTGTTCTTTATTGGAATCACCTTGTTGTTTTGCGGAATCGGAGGCCAATGGTGGGGCTGGATGGCCAAACTTCAGTTCCTGCCGTCCTTTTTGGCGCTCAATTTTGTGGCCGTGGCGGTTATTCTTCTTCTGACATTCGTGTTCGGCCGGCTGTATTGTTCCGTTATATGCCCTCTTGGAGTGTTTCAGGACATAATTATAGCCATCAGGCGTTTTCGGGACAAGTTGGCCATGAAGCGTTTTGCTTCCAGAATGAAGAAACTCAAAGCCCGTGGTGAAAAACTCTCCGGAGCCGGGAAAGTCCATACTTGCAGTTTCTCGTTCCGTAAGGAAAACCGGCTCGCCCGGGCCTTTTTCCTTGTCGTTGCCATAGCCGGTGCCATTACCAGCCTTCAGTTCCTGCTCGCAATGCTTTCCCCATACAGTGCTTATGGCCGTATGGTACACACTGTGGTCGGTCTTGCCGAAGGCCAGAGTATCGCGCCTGCGCTTATTGCGGTATCTTCGGTGACCCTTGTCGTGGTTGCGGTATTGGCGTGGATGTACGGACGTGCGTATTGTAACAATATCTGTCCGGTCGGAACAGTGTTGAGTCTGGTGTCCAGATTTTCGCTTATGCGTCCGGTGATTGACGAGAGCAAGTGCGTTTCATGCAAGCGGTGCGTGAAGAAATGCAAGTCTTCGTGCATTGACGGTGACGCGCACAAGATTGATATGAGCAGATGTGTCGTGTGCCTTGACTGTATTGACAATTGTTCCGAAGGGGCGATTCGCTATAAGTTTGTGGGATTCGGAAGCGGTAGAAAACCCAAGGCCACTGAGCCTTTGGAGCCTGCAGATAAGTCTCGAAGGACATTTCTGACCACTACGGTCGTAGCCGGTACCGCGCTTGCCGCACAGGCGCAGAACAAGCGTCTTGACGGAGGGCTTGCCACAGTTATAGACAAGCAGGTGCCTGAGCGCAGGGAGAGACTTGTGCCGCCGGGAGCTCAGGGCGTTGGGCATTTCTACGACAGGTGCACGGCATGTCAGTTATGCGTCAGCAACTGTCCTAACGGAGTACTGCGTCCTTCCACGGATTTGGAACATTTCTTGCAACCGATGATGGGCTACGAGAAAGGATACTGTCGTCCGGAGTGTACTGTATGCAGTTCTCTTTGCCCTGCCGGAGCGATTCTCCCTGTGAATAAAGAAGAGAAGCTTCTTGTCAAAATAGGTACTGCCAGAGTTGATTTTGACCTTTGTCTTGCCTATAAAGGCGAAGCCAAGTGCGGGAACTGTGCAAGGCATTGTCCGTCAGGCGCAATCAGAATGGTGGATGACGAAAACGGAAGGCGTATGCCGGTAGTCAACGAGGAGCAGTGCATAGGGTGTGGAGCCTGTGAGTATCTGTGCCCTTCAAGACCGATAAGTGCAATTACTGTGGACGGACTTTCCGCTCATGTCAGGAAATGAATATGGACAGAAGAGAGTTTTTGAAGAAAGCCGGACTTGGCGCTGCTGTCCTTGGAATAGGAGCCTGCGCGCCTCGGGTGTTGGGAGATGACGATGCGAAGAGCAGAGCCGTTCCCGACGGTAAAATGGTCAGCCACTATGACGGTATCGGCCTTCTTGGCTATGGCTGTATGCGTTGGCCTGTCATAGAAGGAGAGGACGGACGTTCGCATATCAACCAGGCGGAGGTCAACAACCTTGTGGACTATGCCCTGGAGCACGGCGTGAACTATTTTGACACGTCGCCCGTGTACCTTGAAGGCGATAGCGAAAGAGCCACCGCAGAGGCCCTGAACAGACATCCGCGCAGCGAATGGCTTCTGGCCACCAAGCTTTCCAACTTCTCTGATTTTAGTTATGACAATTCGGTCAAAATGTACCGGAAGTCTCTGGAAATATTCAAGACAGACCACGTGGACTACTACCTGCTTCATGCACTCAGCGGCGGAGATGATTTCAAGCGCAGATTTGGCGATACCGGCATAATGGACTTTTTGCTCAAGGAAAGGGAACTTGGGCACATCCGCAACCTTGGATTCTCTTTTCATGGTCCGGACAGCGGGTTTATGGAGATGATGGAACTTCATGACAAGTATCACTGGGATTTTGTCCAGATTCAGATGAACTATGTGGATTGGACCCATTCCGGAAAGGGTAACGCCAGTGCCGAATTCATGTACGGGGAGCTTGATTCACGGGAAATACCAATCATCATAATGGAGCCGCTCCGCGGGGGCCGTTTGGCTGATTTGCCGGCGGCGCTCTCCGATGTGCTGAAGGCCAGGGAGCCGAAGAATTCGCTCGCTTCATGGGCATTCAGGTTTGCCGGCAGTTTCCCTCGGGTAAAGTGTGTGCTGAGCGGTATGACATATATGAATCACCTCCAGGACAACCTGTCCACGTTCCTTGATTTCAAGCCTTTGACGGATGAGGGAAAAGAGCTTCTGGAGATTACGGCCGAGCAGATGGAGAATTACCCTCTCGTGAGGTGTACCGGCTGTCAGTATTGTATGCCATGCCCGTATGGAATTAACATACCTGCCATTTTCAAGTTCTATAATGACAATGTCAATGCCGGAACGTATGTGGTGAGCAAGGAGCAGAAAGGATATGCCAAAATTCGCCGCAAGTATCTTCTGGAATACGACAAATCCATCCCCGGCGTGCGTCAGGCGGATCATTGTATCTCCTGCGGCCATTGTGTGTCCGCATGCCCTCAGAAGATAGCTGTTCCTCACGAGCTCAGACGCATAGACAAGTATATTGAAACTCTTAAAAGAGAAGATTTTTAACGGAGAATGCCTAAATATTTCTACAATCCGGAGACATTGATGTATGAGGTGAAAAAAGACAGAAAACACCTCAAACATCTTTGGGTGGTGCTGCTTGTAGCGGCGCTTCCGGCGGTAGTGTATTTTTATATATGGCTGTATATCTCGGTTTTCCATTTTGAACTTCCCAAGACTTCGTATCTTAAAAGAAAACATGCTGCGTGGGAGGCCAAAATGGATATATTTGACAAGCAGATGGACCTGTATGAGCAGACACTTACCGGTATTGAACAACGGGATGACGAGGTCTATCGGTCCATTTACGGACTCAACCCTATTCCGGAGCATGTGAAGATGTCCGGCCTTGGGGGGACAAACCGTTATGAGGAGTTTGAGCGGCTGGATGCCAATTCCGCGCTCAAGAAATCAGTGCGCCGGCTGGATATCCTTTCCAAACGTGTGTACATAAGAAGCCGTGCGCTTGATGAAGTATATGAAATGTCTCTTAATGAAGGAGATATGATATCGTGTGTGCCTAACATGCCTCCGCTTATGACATCCAAGGGCAATTTCCGGCTTTCGAGTGCTTTCGGATTGCGGGAGGATCCGGTCTATGGAGGTGCGGAACGCCATGGCGGTCAAG
>HF986301.1:15789-30963 GCA_000432655.1 Bacteroides sp. CAG:1060 | reverse complement strand
GGCCCCGCCGTATATGTTACCGGAGACGGCGTGGTAGAGAAGGTGGCATATCAGTTCAGAGGGTATGGCAATGAGATTGTCGTGGACCACGGATATGGATACAAGACCCGCTATGCCCATCTTAACACCATTGAGGTCGCGGAAGGAATGAAGGTTGCAAGAGGGGAGAAGATAGGTACAGTGGGGAATACCGGAAAATCTACCGGCTATCATCTTCACTATGAAGTGATATACAAGGGAGACAGGAAAAACCCTCGTAACTTCATGGATGTTGATATGCCGGCCACTGAATATGCGGCCATTATAAATCGTCAGGGGAGCGAGTCTTCTGCCGGAAGGCATTCCAGTACGATGGAGTTGCTGAGAAGGAGCAAAAGGAACCATGAGTAAGAAGTTCTTCGAATATGATGCCGTAAGTCTCGGACTTGGCAAGGAGAAGCGCAGTGTGGGAAAGACTTTGCGCTGGGTGCTCCTGTATATCATGATTACGGCGACCATGACTGTGCTTGCGTATGGTGTATTCGCACTGTTTTTCCGTACTGATGTGGAGAAGCAGCTTGCGCGGGAGATTAAAATGTACGAACGTTTGTATCCGACCCTTGTCCCTGAGAGTGAAAATGTGGGGGATGCCATTGCGGCACTTCAGTATAAGGACAATAATATATACGAACAAGTCTTTCATTCAGAGGCGCCTGCAGCGGACCCTATGGCCGGACTGGATATATTTTTCGCATCCGATACCATACCCCAACTGGAGCTGTATTCATACACGGAGCATAAGTCGGACAGTCTGCTCGCGGTGTCTTCCAAAGTGGACGCTGCGTTCATGAAGATATTCAAGTCTTTGTCGGACAGTCTCACTGTGGTGCCGCCGATGAATATTCCTCTGAAGGATGTGACATATTCTCAGGTGGGAGCGTCTGTGGGCAAAAAGATGGACCCGTTCTACAAGGCGTATGTCTTCCACGAAGGTCTGGATATCCTTACCCCGCGCGGAAGCGACGTGTATGCTGCCGCAGACGGCGTAGTGCTTTCGGTCACCAACTCCAAGAAATTCGGCAGAACGGTGAAAATAGAGCATAAGGGTGGTTATTGTACCAGCTATTCTCACCTTGAGACCGTATCTGTCCGCTCAGGGCAGAAAGTAAGACAAGGGGATTGCATCGCCACTGTCGGCATGAGCGGAAAATCATTTGCGCCGCATCTTCACTACGAGCTTTTCCTTGATGGAAGGCTGCTCGACCCGGTACATTACCTTTTTGCGTCCGTCTCTGCTGACGAGTATGCGAATATGCTGTATATGGCGGTCAATACTATGCAATCAATGGATTAAAAGATATGGAAAAGCTTTATTACCCAATCGGCGAGGTGGCCCGGATTCTGGGCGAACAGGTATCTCTTGTCAGATTCTGGAATGAGAGTTATCCTGGCTTGTTCTCGTCCAAGCGTACCCAGAAAGGCACGCGCATCTACACGAAAAAGGATGTTGAGACGTTCCGGCAGTTGCATTACCTCGTCAAAGATAAAGGCATGACGCTCGACGGAGCCGTGAGACAGCTTCGTGCGGACAGCGCTTCCGTAGAGGCAAGAATCAAGGTTATCGACAGCCTGAAGTCCATTAGATGTCAGCTAATGGACATCAAGAAGTCGCTCAAGTAATATGTATTAAACAAAAAAATTCATACCTTTGTACTTCATATACTGAAGAATAAAATATAAATAGATATGGCCAGCATCAAGAAAAAAGTAAACGTACCTACTCCTATCGACGAGCGCGAGACTTTCGTGTCTCTTCGCAAGAATTTTGCGGAGAACGAGCAGCTTGTACAGGAGAAATTGAAGACTCTTTACGAACTTCAGAACACAGACATTGAGATAGACAAGCTTCTTCAGCTTCGCGGAGAACTTCCTGAGGAAGTGAGCGCACTTGAATCCGAAGTGGAGTCCCTCAAGACCAAGAAGGCCCGTATGGAGGAGATGATTGATGGTTATAATCAGGGAATAGAAAATGACAAGAAGCATATCGACGAACTTGACAAGGAAATCGAAGAGTATCGCAAGAAACTTGAGAATATTTCCAATAGCCGCGAATATGATTCTGTAAATAAAGAGCTCGAGAATCAGGGTCTTCTTCGTGCCATCTCCGAGAAGAATATCAGAGAGGCTCGCGAAGCCATAGATTCCCGCCGTCAGGACATTGAGCGTATTGACGACCGTATTTCTATCCGCGAGGCGGATTTGGAAGCCAAGCGTTCAGAGCTTTCCACCATTACCGAGGCTACCGCTCCTCAGGAGAAGGAACTCGTAGCAAGGCGCGAGGCTTTTATTTCCAAGCTTGACGAACGTACAATCAGCGCATACGAGCGCATCCGCAAGAGCACACACAATCATCTTGCAGTGGTGAGCCTGTTCCCTAAGAATGAAGATGGTACATATGGAGACGCCTGCGGAGGATGTTTCCATACCATTACCCCTCAGAGACTCATTGATATTGCCTCCGGCAAGAAACTCGTCATCTGCGAGCATTGCGGGCGAATTATCGTGAATCCTGAAATATAATGTAGGGAGATGGCGTCCAAAAGACCTTCTTCTTCTAAAAAGAACGAGACCGTCAACTTCGAATCTTTAGGACAGGAACTTGGCAACAAGCCTCCTCAGGCCATAGATGTAGAAGAGGCGGTCTTGGGCGCAATGTTGCTCGAATCCGAATGCGTGGATCTGGCCATGGAGGAACTCACTCCATCTTGCTTCTATGATCCGAAGCACCGGATGATATTCGAAGCCATGAGTTCGTTGGTCACGGAGCATACTTCCGTGGACATCATCACCGTAAGCAACAAATTGAAAGAGAACGGCAACCTGTCCGAAATAGGAGGTGTGGTCGTTCTGGCCAATTTGTCTCAGCGTGTGGGCTCGGCTGCGCATATCGAGTACTATACCAAGATTCTTAAGCAGAAAACCATCCAGCGAGATCTTATTTCCGCCTCATACACCATACTGAAAGATGCCTTTGACGATTCCGTTAAGGTAGATGACCTTATTGACGGGGCGCAGACCAAGATCTACAATGCCATTCAGAGCAATATCAGGAATGAAGTGCAGGATATAGGAAGCCTCATCAATTCCGCGATGAATGACATTCAGCGCAAGCAGGACAGCAACGGTCTCAATGGGGTTCCTTCAGGGTTTGTCGCTCTGGATACCGTCACGATGGGCTGGCAGCCGTCGGATTTGATAATTCTCGCTGCCCGTCCTTCCGTGGGAAAGACCGCTTTTTCTCTCAATCTTGCAAGGAATGCGGCTGTGGATCATCACATGCCGGTGGCATTTTTCTCGCTTGAGATGGCGGCCATCCAGCTCGTCAACCGACTGATAACCTCCGAGTCCGGACTCCACCCTGATAAGATCAAAGGAGGAATCAAACTCGAAGATTATGAGTGGCAGCAGCTTGAATACAAGCTCAAGGCGTTGTCCAAGGCACCTTTGTACATAGACGACACGCCTGGACTTCCGCTTATGGAATTTCGTACCAAAGCGAAGAGTCTGGTGAAAAATAAAGGCGTAAGGCTCATTATAATAGACTATCTTCAGCTCATTCAGGGGCCGGCGGAGTTACGAGGCATGCGTGAGCAGGAGGTGGCTGCAATATCAAGAACACTGAAGGCTACGGCCAAGGAACTCAATGTCCCGATAATTGCCCTTTCCCAGCTTTCCCGTCAGGCGGTTCAGCGTCAGGGAGGAGGCGGAAAGCCGCAGCTTTCGGACCTTCGTGAGTCCGGCTCCATCGAGCAGGATGCCGATATGGTAATCTTCATACACCGTCCGGATTATGTCGGCCTCAGTGAGAATGAAGGGGATAAAGAGAAGACGGAAATCATTATCGCCAAGCATAGAAATGGTGAGACCATGGATATTCCTATGCGTTTCAAGGGAGAGCAGCTTAAGTTCGTAGAGATGGATGATGCCATTGATGTAAAGGCGTCTTCCATGGAATCGGCCATGAATGCCATTCCTGAAGACGATGAATGGAGCAGGATATGATGAGAGGCGGACAAGACAGCATATCTCACCGCGGGAGAGTGGTGGAGATAACCCCGGAGATAACTTCCGTAGAAATAATTTCAGAGTCGGCTTGTGCATCATGCCATGCCAAGGGCTTTTGCGGACTTGGTGAGTCCAAATCCAAGCTTATCCAGCTTCCTACCAGTCCATACCTTCAGGTGGCTGTCGGAGACGAGGTGGATGTTCTCCTCAGTGCGACGATGGGCCATAAGGCCGTGTGGATAGCGTATGTGATTCCTTTCGCCGTGCTTATGTCGGTTCTTCTGGCATTGTCCGGATTCGGCCTGTCCGAACTTGTGAGCGGGCTTGCCGCGATTGCCTGCGTGGGGGTATATTATTTGATGATATGGCTTTTCCGCGGGAAACTGAAAAACGAATATATTTTTAACATTAAGAAATAATGACAAACACTGTAATTCTGACTGTCGTGATTCTTACCGTGCTCGGGCTTCTGCTTGCGCTTATCCTTTTCTGGGTGGCCAAGAAGTTCAAGGTGGAGGAGGATCCCCGTATCGACGAAGTGGAAAAGGTGATGCCGGGTGCCAATTGTGGCGGCTGCGGGTTTGCCGGCTGTCGGGCATTTGCGGATGCGGCTGTCAAAGCCGGAAATCTGGATCATCAGTTCTGCCCGGTCGGCGGCAATGAGACCATGAAGAAAGTGGCGTCCATTCTCGGAATAGAAGTTGCCGAGAAAGCACCTCAAGTTGCCGTTGTCCGTTGTAATGGCACTTGCGAAAACAGGCCTCGCGTAAATGTTTACGATGGTGTCCAATCATGCAAAGTGAAATCCGCTCTGTACAGCGGAGACACTCTTTGCTCGTTCGGTTGTGTGGGCTGCGGCGATTGCGTTGCTGCCTGTGCGTTTGGAGCGATTTCCATGAATCCTCTTACGGGACTTCCGGTGGTGGATGAGACCAAATGTACGGCCTGTGGGGCCTGTGCAAAGGCTTGCCCGAAGGGAGTTATTGAGCTTCGCAACATGGGTACCACTCCTAAAAACAATCGTCGGGTGTATGTCAGCTGTATCAATAAAGACAAGGGTGGCGTAGCGCACAAGGCTTGTACGGCTGCATGTATCGGATGTGGAAAATGCGCCAAGGTGTGCAAGTTCGGCGCTATCACCATTGAGAACAATCTTTCTTATATAGATTATACTAAGTGCAAGGCCTGCGGTCAGTGCTACTTCGAGTGCCCTACAGGCGCGATTCACGTGGTGAACTTCACCCCAAAGAAAGTGGAACCGAAGCCTTCTGTGGCTCCGGTAGAAAAAAAGGAGGCTTCCAATGAGTAAACTTACATTTTCAATCGGAGGTATTCATCCGAATGACAACAAGATATCCAGGGGTTGCAAAATAGAAGTTCTGCCGCTGCCTAAGACCATGTATGTTTCCATGGCACAGCATCTTGGCGCTCCTGCCAAGCCGATAGTGGCCGTGGGTGACATGGTCAAGACCGGTCAGGTGATTGCCGAACCCGGAGGATTCATATCCGCCTATGTGCATTCACCGGCCAGCGGAACCGTAAAGAGCATTGCTCCGCGAAAAGATCTTGCAGGCAATAATGTCATGCACATAGAAATTGCCGTTGAGGGAGATGAATGGGCCGAAGGTATTGACTTGAGCGATACTTTGGTTACCAAGATTCCGGAAGACAGAAATTTCATTCTTGACAGAATCAAGTCCAATGGTGTAGTCGGTCTTGGTGGTGCGACATTCCCTGCTCACGTCAAGCTTAATCCTGCTCTGGGCAAGGTTGCAGAATGTCTTATTCTCAATGGTGCCGAGTGCGAACCGTTCCTTACGAGCGATTTCCGCATCATGGTGGAGCGTCCTAAAGAGATTGTGATAGGGGCTGCCATAATGCAGAAAGTGCTGGGTTGCAGGTGTGTTATAGGTATAGAAGAGAACAAGCCGGAAGCGATAGAGGCTATGCGTAATGCGGTATCGGAACTGGGATATGCCGATATGGAAGTGGCTGTTCTGAAGAAGCGCTACCCTCAGGGAGGTGAAAAGCAGCTTATTGACGCCGTGCTTCATCGTCAGGTGAAGTCCGGTTGCCTTCCGATAGATGCGGGAGCGGTGGTGCAGAATGTGGCGACTTCTCTTGCAGTATATGAGGCGGTTCAGAAGAATATGCCGCTTATTACCAATGTCCTTACCATTACCGGCAACTGTCTTCCTGTGGAGAAGCAGCACAACTACAAGTTCCGTATCGGTATGCCTCTCAGCTATATCGTGGAGCAGGCCGGTGGTGTGCCGGAGGGAGCTGCGAAGATGATTAGCGGCGGTCCGATGATGGGTAAGGCCATCTGTAATCTTGATGCGGCTACCGTGAAGGGTTCTTCTTCCGTTTTGTATCTTGATGAAGAGTCCACCAAGCGCAAGGTCCAGAGCAGCTGTATCAGATGCGGAAAGTGTGCCGATGCATGTCCTATGGGACTTGAGCCTTTCCTTCTGTTCAGACTGGTCAAGGCCGCTGATACTGACGCGCTTGAGAAGAATGCCGTGCAAGACTGCATAGAGTGCGGCTGTTGTCTGTATAGTTGTCCTGCCAACATCCCTCTGCTCGATATGATTCGTTCTGCAAAGGGTCAGGTTCTGGGAATAATCCGTGCCCGTGCCGCTGCCGCCAAGGCCGCCGCGGAGGGTGCTAAAAAGTAATTGGATATGAGCAAATATCTTGTTTCGCCATCACCGCATCTTCACTCTGCGACAAGCACGCAGACTATTATGAGAGATGTCATCATCGCACTTACTCCGGCGATATTGGTATCTGTGCTTTTCTATGGCTGGGCCGAGCTTCTGGTTCTCGCAGTCAGCACCGGTGCCTGTGTTCTCACCGAGTGGGCGGTGACCAAATATATGATGAAAAGACCTTCCACCATAGCTGACCTTTCTGCCGTGGTTACCGGTCTTCTTCTGGCAATGAACCTTCCGGCATCCACTCCATGGTGGGTGGTTCTTATCGGAGCCGTATTCTCAATCGGAGTCGTAAAGATGACCTTCGGAGGTCTCGGACAGAACCTTTTCAATCCGGCCATTACCGGACGCGTGTTCCTTTTGATATCCTTCCCGACATATATGACCGACTGGTCCATGACCAGGGGTTTCGTGCCGGCTGTGGATGCAGTATCGGGAGCAACTCCGCTCAGCGCCCTTAAAGAGGCCCTAAAGTCAGGATCTACAATCTCTGATTTCCTTGCAGACAAGGGACTTACCATCAATCAACTGATGCAGGATATCGGAGCTTCCGCCGGAGAAATTTCAAGCATTGCCCTTTTGGCAGGCTTTGCATATCTTCTTGTGCGCCGTGTCGTCAAGCCTTGGATTCCGCTTAGCATCATAGTTACCGTGGCTGTCATTTCCGGTATTTTCAGTGCCGTGAATCCGGAGCTTTATACTGGACCGGTATTCAATATTTTCACCGGAGGTATGATTCTTGGCGCGTGCTTCATGGCTACGGATTATGTGACGTCACCTATGAGTACTCTCGGCGGAGTGATTTATGGTATAGGTATCGGTGTTATCGTGATGATGATTCGTTATTTCGGAGCATATCCTGAAGGAATGTCGTTTGCAATTCTCATTATGAACTGCGTGGTGCCGCTTCTCAACAACTGGTTCCATGGTAAAAAATATGGGAGGGCTTAGATATGGCAGCTAAATCAACACTTGTAAACATGGTTGTATGCCTCTCTGTCGTATGTCTTGTGTGCTCTGCAGTGCTTGCCGGCACATACGCGATGACTGTGGAGCCGATTGACAGGGCCCAGCAGGCCAAGACGGATGCTTCTATCGCCAAGGTGCTTCCGGAGTTTTCTTCAAGCCCGGTGGAAAGCAGCATTACTGTTTCCGGCACTGAGTACAGGTACTATCGTGCAGAGGGTTCCGGTTACGCGGTAATCTCCAATGTCGTGGGATTCGGCGGACCTTTGAGCGTCATGGTGGGCATTGAAGAGGACGGTACAATACACAACACTGCTGTCCTTTCCCACAGCGAGACACCGGGTCTTGGTGCCAAGTGTCAGACTGATGAGGGATTTCTGGGACAGTTCCGCGGCTTTGACCCGCAGAAGAAGACTCTTAAGGTAGTTAAAGACGGTGGAGATGTGGATGCCATTACAGCCTCCACTATTACATCAAGAGCATACGCCCTTGCAATTTCCAATGCGGTGGAAGTTTTCAAGGCCATAAAAATGAATGGAGGAGAATGCCATGAGCAATAAATTTTCGCTTGTTACCGACGGGCTCATAAAGAATAACCCGACGTTCGTGCTGGTGCTTGGAATGTGTCCGACGCTTGCTACCACCACATCGGCCATCAATGGACTTGAGATGGGTCTGGCAACGCTCTTTGTGCTGGTACTCAGTAATATAGCCATATCACTTGTTGCGCCTGCGGTCCCTGACAAAGTCAGAATACCTGTGTACATCGTGGTCATAGCAACTTTTGTGACCGTGCTTCAGCTTCTCATGCAGGCTTATGTACCTTCGGTGTATGATACGCTCGGTCTGTTTATCCCTCTTATCGTGGTGAACTGCATCGTGCTCGGCCGTGCGGAAGCTTTTGCCAACAAGAATTCGGTCGGCGCATCTGCTCTCGACGGTCTTGGGGTCGGACTTGGATTCACGTTGTCCCTTACCGTCATAGGTATCGTGAGAGAGATTCTCGGCAGCGGTTCCGTATTCGGCTGGAAGTTTATCCCGGGAGACGGTATCCTGGCCTTCGTGATGGCTCCTGGTGCATTTATTGCACTTGGTTACCTTATGGTTCTTTTCAATAAGTATCTCGCTAAAAAATAAGCTTGTAATATGGAATATTTGCTTATAATCATTTCTGCGATATTTGTCAACAATATCCTTCTCTCCCAGTTCCTTGGTATATGTCCATTCCTGGGAGTGTCCAACAAGCTTTCTACAGCCGTGGGTATGTCCGGCGCCGTGTGCTTCGTCATTACTCTCGCTACTGTGGTTACATATCTTCTGAACCAGTACCTTCTGGTTCCTTTCGGGCTTACTTTCCTGCAGACAATTTCCTTTATCCTGGTTATTGCCGCCCTCGTGCAGATGGTGGAGATTATACTCAAGAAAATCAGTCCGTCGCTCTATCAGGCGCTCGGAATATTCCTTCCTCTCATTACTACCAACTGTGCCGTACTCGGCGTTGCCATCACGGTGGTTACCAAGGAATTTACTTTCGGTGGCGCTCCTGCCATGCTGAATCTGGGACAGGCTACGGTGTATGCTGCGGCCACAGCGCTTGGATACGGACTGGCAATGTGCCTGTTTGCAGGTCTGCGTGAGCATCTTTCCATGAATGATGTTCCGAAGCCATTTAAGGGCCTTCCTATCGCCCTTATCACTGCCGGTATCATGGCAATGGCATTCCTTGGTTTTTCTGGCATAGTTTAATTTTATAATTTATTGTTATGAAGAAATTTATCCTTGTAGCTTTTGCTACTCTTGCTCTTGCCGGTGCGGCCATGGCTCAGCCACGAGCACTCGGTTTACGTGCAACCTATGGTGCTGAAGTATCATATCAGCACAGCATAAACTCCAATTTTATTGAGGCTGACCTCGGTCTTTTTGGAAACGGATTCTATCTTACCGGAATATATGACTTTATCTTCGCTTCTGCGGAAGGCTTCAACTTCTATGCAGGTCCAGGCGCACAGATTGGTTTCTATGCCGAAAAGGAAGAGTGTTCTGACGGTTGCAAAAAGACAACAGCCAAAGTTGGTCTTGGTATTGCAGGACAGCTCGGTATGGAATATCGTTTCGCGTCAATTCCTTTGGGACTTTCCCTTGACTGGAGACCGGGCTTTGACTTTGTCAACGCTCACTTCGGCTGGGAGGGATTTGCTCTCGGTGTAAGATACACGTTCTAGAAACGGAGATTGTATTAAGGGAGGCGGAATATCTACTGATGATGTCCCGCCTCCTTTTGCGGTGGTACATATTCCATTAATAGGCATTTTTAGTTATATTTGTACGCTATGGGATTTTTTAATTTGTTTGGTGACAACGAGCACCGCGTTTTCAATTACAAGCCGATCTACTATAACCCGAAGGAGGAGGAGCGCAGGCGCAAGTTTGGTGCCGTGGACGGAACTCTTGACAAGGAGAAGAAGGATGGGACGTATGTCCCGGGCTCTTATATCAAGGGCTCGATGCGCGATGGAAACTACCAGAGTACCCGTGCTCATCTCAGGAAAACTCAGGTTATTATCGGGATTGTCTCCATGATCCTTATAGCGGCAGTGCTCTATTTCATAGCCAAATTTTACTCTCTGCTTTAGGAATGGGCAAACTTAAAGTGCTGCCGGCGCAACTTGCCAACATGATTGCGGCGGGGGAGGTGGTGCAAAGACCGTCTTCCGTAGTTAAAGAGCTCATGGAGAATGCTGTGGACGCCGGTGCGACACAGGTAAGCGTGATTATCGAAGATTCCGGACGTACTCTTATCCAGGTCATTGATAATGGTGTGGGCATGAGTCCTGCGGATGCCGTGTTGTGCTTTGAGAGGCATGCCACATCCAAAATTGCGGAGCCTGAGGACCTGTCGGACATTCTGACGTATGGGTTTCGAGGAGAAGCTCTTGCCAGTATCGCGGCAGTTTCCGAAGTCGTCCTGAAGACGCGCCGCTCCCAGGATGAAACAGCCATACAGGTTAGAACCGGAGGAGGCAATGAGACCAAGACTTCCACCGTAGCGGCCCCGGTAGGATCGAATTTCTCGGTGCGAAACCTGTTTTTCAACACACCGGCCAGAAGAAAGTTCCTCAAGAGTGACAATATTGAGTTCAGGCATATCGTGGAAGAATTTACCCGAGTTGCCATCACTCGTCCGGACATATCTTTTACTCTTGCACATAATGGGAAGGAAATATATGTTCTCAATAAGGCCAAGTCTCTCAAATTCCGAATAGTGGACCTTTTAGGCAATTCCGTGGTCTCGGATGTGGTGGATTTGGATACGAATGCCGCCGAATTGTCGATAAGGGGATTTGTGGGCAGGCCGGACACGGCAAGAAAAACCCCGGGGAATCAGTTCTTTTTTGTCAACGGGCGGTATTTCAGAAGCGCATATTTCCATAAGGCCGTCATGAAGGCCTACGAAGGATTGATTCCCGAAGGCGTGACCCCTGCTTATTTCATATTTCTTGAGACAGACCCTCATACGATAGACGTCAATGTGCACCCTACCAAGACGGAAGTGAAGTTCGAAGACGACACTGTCGTATTCCAGCTTTTATATGCTTGTGTACGGGAGACTCTCGGGAAAAACAGCTTCGGTGCAAGTATTGATTTCAATACGGAAGGTGCGGTGGAGCTGCCCAAGTTCAGCAGTAATTTTGGGGAGTATCTGGGCAATACCGCTCCGGAGATTGGGGGTGATCCCGAATTTGATCCGTTCAATATGGTGCCCGGAGGGGATGCTTTTCCGGAAGGTTCGGCCGTTTCGTCCGGGTATAAGGTTCCTGATAACCTGTCTTCGCATGTGGATGCTTCTCAAGACTATGGGCAGCTTTTCGAAAATCGGGCCCTGCCTGCCTCGAGGACACTTACGATACAGGGGAAATACATCATCACTCCTACCGCATCCGGAGTTATGATTGTAAATATCAGCCGGGCAAGGGAACGGATCATGTATGATCGTACCATCAGAATACTTTCGGATGCCGGGGTGCATTTCACGCAGACGGCGCTGTTTCCGGTGGAGGTTGAAGTCGGAATGGACGGTGCATTGGTGCTTGAAGGACATGCTGATCTGTTGTCCAGACTCGGTTTTGATATAAGATACGAAAATGGAGGAACTGTCTCCGTAGAAGGTGTTCCTGAGGGGTACAGTTGCGAACAAGGTAAGGTGGAGGTTCTCCTTAGGGAGCTTGTGAACATTTTGTCAGAAGAGACCGATTCCTTACAAGAGATTATGAATCAGAGACTTGCCGAAAGAATTGCGGCCACATCATCGGCCGGCGCTGACAGCGTAAGGTCCCCTTTGGAGGCTCAGGCCCTCATTGACACGCTTTTTGCAAGTGATAACGCAGAATTCACCTCGAACGGACGAAGAATCATCACTATCGTGAGCGTCGGGGATATAGACAAAATGTTTTAAGATGCCGTATTATTACTCTAACGACAATCGGGGCGGAGGTTTTCTTTCCAATGTCCCTACCGTAACAAGGAATCTTGTAATTATCAACTGTATAGTTTTCCTGGCCACCCTTATCAACAAAGGGTTTATGATAGAGACGTTTGCGCTTTTCTATCCTACTTCACCGTTCTTTCATTGGTGGCAGGTGGTGACGCACATGTTCATGCATGGTGGCTTCTGGCACATATTCTTCAATATGTACACGCTTATCATGTTTGGAATGGTCGTTGAAAACTATATAGGGTCCAAAAAATTCCTGATGTTCTATTTTATATGCGGACTCGGAGCTGCCGGTCTGCATCTTGGTGTTGAATTTTTGCAGATGCAGTCTTTTATGGACAGCGCGGCTCTCGGACATCCGGGTGCTCTCCAGAATATCTCCACCATCAAGTTGACTCCTACCGTAGGCGCATCCGGTGCCATATATGGACTGCTGATAGCGTATGCGATGATTTTCCCACAGTCCAGAATGACCCTGCTCTTCCCTCCTGTTACCTTGAGCGCCAAGTGGATGGTGGTGGCTTTTGCTGTTGTGGAACTCCTTACCGGTGTTACCGGGACTGTAGCAGGCGTGGCGCATTTTGCTCATCTTGGAGGAATGCTTATCGGATTTATCATGATATGGGCGTGGAGAAAAAAGGGAATATTGTTTGACAAGAATAGATTGTTTTAGATATGGATCAGAAGACTGTTATAAATGAAGCTATTGAGGTATTGAAGTCCGGCGGAGTCCTGCTTTATCCGACGGATACCGTGTGGGGAATCGGGTGTGATGCTACCAATGAGAAAGCTGTGGCGAAGGTGTATGAGATAAAACGCCGTTCCGAAGCCAAGTCCTTGGTGCTTCTCGCTTCCGATCTTGACATGGTGGCGAGGTATGTCAGAGAGATTCCGTCCATCGCGATAGATTTGGTGGAGGTGAACGATGCGCCAATGACCATAATCTATCCCGAAGGACAGTTGCTTGCGCCGAACGCTGTGGCGGAAGACGGCAGTGTGGGTATCAGAATTCCTTTCGGGGAGCATTTCTGCAAGGAATTAGTGAAGAGGTTTCGCCGTCCGATAGTCAGCACTTCTGCAAATATCTCGGGAGAGCCTACTCCTGAGAAGTTCTCCGATATCTCGGAGGAGATAAAAGCAGCGGTGGATTATGTAGTGCCTCGCTGTATGGAGAGTGATTCTACCGGGAAGTCGTCCCAGATCATAAAGGTAGGCCTCAAGGGGGAAGTGGCGATAATCAGAAAATAAAAAACAGATCACATTTTCTGTTCCGTTCCACAGTGGGGTAGAATAGGCGTAACAGTTAAATAATTGAAAAATATTCAGCCGTGAACGATATTTTTTGTATCTTCGCGGCTGGATATTTTTATTGCTTATGAAATCACTCATCATTGCAAGGGAAAGAGAGCAGGCTACGCTCAAAAGATTGTTAGAAGAACCTACAGCGCAGTTTTTGGCTGTTTACGGCAGGCGTCGCATCGGTAAAACGTTCTTGATTCGGGAGTACTTTGATGACAACTTTGCCTTCCGACATACTGCCATTTCTCCGCTGGAATTAGAAGATAAGGATGAGAAACTTCTTTACAAAATTCAGTTGGAGGAGTTCGCTCATTCCCTTGAGAAATATGGGGCCAAGTTGGATGGCCCTCTTGTAAGCTGGTTCGATGCCTTCCACAAACTGGAAGATCTGCTCGATCGTAAAAGGTCCAGGAAAAAGATGGTGGTTTTCATTGATGAATTGCCTTGGCTCGACACTGCCAAGTCCGGATTCATGTCCGCCTTTGAGCACTTCTGGAATGGATGGGGTGCGGGAAAACATAATCTTCTCCTCATCGTTTGCGGTAGTGCTACCACCTGGATGTTGGACAAACTCATAAACAATAAGGGCGGGCTTTACGGTCGCACCAACAGGGAGATACATATGCATCCTTTCACCTTGAATGAGACAGAACGATACTTCAAGGCCAGAAACATCACGATGGACCGCTATGATCTCGTCCAGACCTACATGATCATGGGCGGAGTGGCGTATTATATGTCTTTCTTTGAGCCCGGGAAATCCCTTGCCGAAAACATCGATGATATCTTCTTCCGGGAGGGCGGATTTCTCCTTGCAGAATATGACCGCCTCTTTACGTCCTTATTTGCCGATAACGAGAACTATAGGAAAATCGTCGAGGCGCTCTCCTGCCTTAGATATGGTGCCACGCGTGAGCGAATCTCCAATATTACCGGTATCTCGGAAGGCGGGACTCTAAGCGCAATGCTCAAAGCACTGGTAAAGAGTGATCTGGTCTCTACTTATTACAACTTTGGAGAAACCAAGCGGAACCTTTACTACAAGCTCACGGATATGTTCTGCCTCTTTTATTTGGGCTTTGTCAACAGGAATCCTTCCAATAACCCTCATTTTTGGCGGGATAACCAGGCGTCTCCAAAGCTTAACCGTTGGCGCGGAATCGCCTTTGAAGATGTTTGTTTTGTCCATCAGGAGCAGATACGAGTCTCGCTTGGTATCGCCGGAGTCCAGGCAGAGATATATCCCTGGCGAGCAACTGCAGATGGGGAGGTGTCAGGTGCCCAGATAGACATGCTAATAGACAGGGCAGATCGTGTGGTAAATATGTGCGAGATGAAGTTTTATCAGGAAGAATTCGCCATAGATAAAGAATATGACAAAAAATTGCGAAGCAAAATAACCACCCTTCTCGCAGCCACCAAAAACAAGAAGAACATCCTGCCCACAATCGTTACTACGTATGGCCTCAAGATGAACATGTATAGCAACCGCATCCAACGAGTTGTGACCATGGATGCGTTGTTTGAGAAGGCCCTTTAGAAAATAAAAAACCGCCGCATCGAAGTGCGCCGGAACCAATGAGTATGATTAAAAAAGTTTTCGTAGCGGGGGCGGGGCACGATCCCGCGACCTCCGGATTATGAATCCGACGCTCT
>HF986301.1:12110-15772 GCA_000432655.1 Bacteroides sp. CAG:1060 | reverse complement strand
ACGCTCTAACCAGCTGAGCTACCCCGCCGTGATGATTCACGGCGGGGTGGTGCTAACTCTAACCCCCGGTCCTTTCGGACCATCCCCTTTCAGGGGACGCGGCCTTCGCTTTCGCTCTGACCGGCACCTTCGCTGCTTCGATTTTGAAGAAAATCTCGCTGTCGCTACGGTGCGGCGCCTGACGGCGCCCGGCTTTACCGGAATCGTAAAATAGCCAGAAATATGCGCGAAACCGTGTGTTGTTTGGCAACTTCTTGACTATCAAGGTTTTGTTGAGATAGAAGGATTCGAACCCTCACTGACAGAGCCAGAATCTGTAGTGCTACCATTACACCATATCTCAATGGGACTGCAAATTTCACATTTTTTTTTGAAATACGCAATAGTAAATTGCAAAAATGCGAAAAAAGTGTGCCGTGTCTTGATGTCGGTAAAAACTATTCCTTAATTATCAGCACGGTAGCCCATACTTCGCATCCTTCGCGGCGTCCCACGAATCCGAGACCTTCGGTGGTGGTCGCTTTTACGCTTATCCGCGAGGTATCCACTTTGAGGATTTCCGCAAGACACTGTCTCATTTGGGGTATGTACCCGGCAAGTTTCGGCTTCTGCAGCGCAATGGTGATATCGGCATTGCCTATCCGGAACCCGTTTTCTTCTACGAGTCTCATCACTCTGGCGAGCAGAATCTTGCTGTCTATTCCTTTGAATTCGTCAGAATTGTCCGGAAAGTGCTTCCCGATGTCACCCAATGCCAGGGCGCCCAGACAGGCATCGCACAGCGCGTGTATTGCAACATCTCCGTCCGAATGGGCTACAAAGCCATTCTCTGAGTCAACTTTGATACCGCATAGCCACATTGGGTATCCACTTGCAATAGCATGGACATCATATCCGTGTCCGATCCGTATGTCTTTAATCATAGCAAACAACTGTTCTGTACAAAAATAAAACTTCCCTCATAGAAATCCAATTGTAAGCTATTTTATTTATATTTGACACTTATGATGAACAGGGTTTTTAGATTTTTGTTTTTGGCATGTGCTGTTCTGGGACTGGAATGCGGGTGCTTTGCCGCCGAACGGTCCCTTGACGGCGGAGCCGCTCAGAAGCGATGGGCCGTAGTGAACACTTCGTCGTGTTTTCTGCGCGCAATGCCGGATTATGAGTCTTCCAATGAAACTCAGTGCCTTATGGGTACGGTGCTTGAAGTTACCGCTCAAGATCGCTATTGGCGTAAGGTGAACGCTTCTTTTTATAAGGATTGCTGGACAAACGATCTTGTGCTGGCGTATATGACTGATGCCCAGAAAGATGAATATGTGCGCTCTTCGAAATGGATATGTGTGGCGGAACACAGCCATCTCTATTCGGAGCCGGATTACGGTGCGAAGAGAGTCGGGGATTTCGAACTGTGCAATATAATCCGTCGGGCGCAGAACGTCCCGGGCGGCAGCCCGGAATGGGTGGAAGCCATTACCGCGGCCGGGCAGCTTGTCTGGATTCCGGCTGCGGACGTGATGCGGCTCGAAGACTGGCAGACTTCGCGTGTGGCTACGGAGGAATCTCTGGTGGAGACTGCCGTAAAGTTTGTCGGAACTCCGTATATGTGGGGCGGCAACACGGTCAATTATTTTGATTGCAGTGGCTTGGTAGGCTTTGTATATAAGCTCTGCGGTGTGGAACTTCCGCGCAATGCCCGCGAACAGATAGACTGCGGAACTCCGGTGCCTTATGATTTGGACAAGATGCGCCCGGGCGATTTGATATTCTATGGCAGAAAAGCCACTTCGACGCGTCCCCGCGCCGTAACTCATGTTGCGATGTATATCGGAGGCGGACGCATTATCCATTCTTCACAGCTTGTCCGGATCAATTCGATTGTGCCCGGGACGCCGGATTACTACGAAAAAGAAGTGGTCGGGGTCAGGAGAATGCTCGGAGCAAGATGATTTCTCCGAAAAAAGTCGTATATTTGCGGCAGAAACTAAAAATTAGGATGATATGAATCTTAGAGACATCAAAAAGGACATTGAGTATGTTCTTGGAGCGTTTATAGAGGACTGCACCGTAGTGGCTGCTGTTAATGACAAGATTGAGGACAGCGCTGCTGCTGAGCTTATGGAAGAAGCCATTAATCTTTATAACGAGCTCAGAGACAAGGCTGGTGCTAAAGTTGAAGGCCCGAAGAAGCCTTATTATGATGCTCTTCGCAAGGAAGTACTTACCAGAACTGATGCTCTTTATGAGAAATTGAGCGCTGCTGTGAAGGAAGCAGTCAAATGAGAGCATTTCA
The DNA here is from genome assembly GCA_000432655.1 of Bacteroides sp. CAG:1060. Taxonomy (GTDB): domain Bacteria; phylum Bacteroidota; class Bacteroidia; order Bacteroidales; family UBA932; genus Cryptobacteroides. The sequence continues at coordinate 13,476 of HF986301.1, read as the reverse complement.
GAGATTGATATCAGTCGCGCTTCTCCTTTCAGGATGGAGCGCGATTGTTGGTATTGCCCCTTGTGAGGCCAAGACTCCGTCGTCGGAGCTCCGGTCTGCGGAAAAAATTCGTCAGATATGCTCCAAGCAGCCTCTTGTGTCTTCGGTTGTAGGCGTTTTTGCCGTTACTATGGAAGGCGATACTCTCGCCTGCATCAATCCGGGACTTAAACTTGTTCCTGCCTCCAACGTTAAGCTGGTAACAACCGGGTTGGCCCTTGGGTTATTGGGTCCGGATTTCAGGTTCGAGACGCGGATAGCATATTCCGGCTCCATTACTGACGGTGTGCTGAAAGGAGATATCTATATAGTTGGGGGAGGAGATCCGACCACCGGTGCGAATGTTCCGATTGTGCCTCAGGTGACCAATACCTTTTCCAAGTGGAAAAAATTGCTCTCGGATGCCGGGATACGGTCAATAGAGGGTAGGATAATAGGGGATCCGCGGTTTTTTGCCGATTCCACGCCGGAGAATCTCGGGTGGACATACGATGACCTCGGGACCAATTATGGCGCCGGCAGCACTGGGCTCAATTTTTTTGAGAATGCTCAGAATTTTCTGATTACCCCGGGAGCGAAGGTGGGAGAGACTCCTCAAATCAGCCCCCGCTACCCGAATACCCCCTGGATGCGATACGAAAACCTTGCTGCCACCGGCGTGGCACGTTCTGCCAATACGGTGTATTATATCAACACCCCTCTGGCTCCCCAGGCGATGTTTGCCGGTTCGTTCCCCGTGGACCGGAAAGGCTACACACTGGAGTGCTCGAACCGCTTTCCGTCGCTGACATGTGCTGATTATTTCAGAAGTTATCTGGAGGATAGCGGAATAAGCGTGAAAGGCGGAGCTTCCGATATTGCTCCTGACGGTATGGTAAGGGAGTTGCCCGGTATTGTTGCAAAAGATCATGCGCTTTCCGTGGAGAGCCTGACCGTTCTTGGCAGCACATACTCTCCGACACTTTTTGAGATAATAGCTCAGACTAATTCGGAAAGTGACAATTTCTTCGCTGAGACGCTCTTCAAGATGATGTCCAGGCAGCGCTTTGGGCTTACCGATTATGATAGCTGCGTGAAGGCGGCCAATATGGCGCTTAATGAGATGGGCCTTAAGACAAAAGGGGTGTGCCAGATTTTCGACGGAAGCGGTTTGTCGCGCAAGAATTACATTTCCGCCGACTTTTTTGTGAATTTTCTACGATTGATGAGAAGTTCCGAGCATGGAGACCTTTATCTTCGCTCTCTTCCTTCTCCAGGAAAAAGAGGCACCCTGGAATATATGTTCCCCAAGGAAAGCAAGGAGTTCCGTTCGCGTATCTATATGAAG
>HF986301.1:0-12071 GCA_000432655.1 Bacteroides sp. CAG:1060 | reverse complement strand
TTCGATGAACGGAGTGCGCTGTTACAGCGGATACATACTCCCGCAGGACGGAAAACCGGAGCATACCATAGTGTTTTCTTTCCTCACCAATAACCTTGTGGCTGATTCATGGATGGTCAATCCGTCAATTGACAGTATAATCAAGGCGCTGGCGTCGGAAAATTGAAAACTGTTTCTTATTTTTGTAATTCGGTCTTTATTTTGTGAGATATGAGAAAAGTAGCCATCCTGTTGTCTGTGTGTACGATGATCTTTGTCGCCGGTGCCTGCACTCTGGTGTCGAATATGGTACATGATGACGAAGTGGTGGCACGGGTGGGGAAGGCCAAGTTGTACAAGTCTGATTTGGAGAAGGTGATTCCTGATCTGATTTCGCCTGAAGACAGCGCCGCGCTTGCCTCACGTTACATCAACTCATGGGCAATGGACAGGCTTTATTCTTCCGTGGCGGAAAGGGAACTTTCAAAGTCTGAGATAGATGTCTCGGAGGAACTCGAGGAATACAGGCTTTCCCTTGTGAAATATCGTTATGAGCAGCGGTACATTTCCGACCGTCTGGATACGCTTGTGACCGATTTGCAGATTGCGGAATATTATCAGGACCATCTTGAGGATTTTACCTTGAGCAGACCGGTTCTTAAGGTGAGATTCCTTGATATCATGAAAGATTCGAAATACGCCAGCGAGATGCTCAAGCTGATTTCCCGGGACGATTATCAGTCTCTTCAGCAGCTTGATACCGTAGCGCGTACCGCGGCTCTCAAATATTTTGACAATTCGGATGCCTGGATGGATGCTGCGGAACTTGCCTCAGAATTCGGACTTGACTGGAAAGATATGCTGTCTCTGCAGAAGAATGATTTCATAAGATATGAGCCGAAAGACAGAGGAGATTTGCTGGTGGCATATATATGTGATATCGTAAGGACCGGAGCGGCGCCCGTGGAATTCGTTACTCCGTCCATAAGGGATATAATAATCAGTGAAAGAAAGCACGAACTTGTGAAAGGTTTGGAACAAGACTTGCTTGATAGAGCGCTGGAAAGCAAAGAATTTGAAATCTATCGAAAAAAATGAGAAGATACATAGGACATATTGCCGCTATGGCGGCATTGCTGGGAATCTGTTTTACAGCTTCGGCCCAGAAATATAAGAATGTGATAGACAAGTCTGTCGCCGTGGTCGGTGGAGAGATTATAACGCTGTCCGATCTGGAAGCCCAGGTTAAACTTGAAGGCGGGTATGGCAGCTATGCATCCGACAAGTCCGCCAGATGCGAGATGCTTGAACGGATGATGGAGTCCAAGCTTCTTTTGAATCAGGCGAGGATAGATTCGCTTTCTTTCAATGCGGATGTGGTCAACGCGGATCTTTCGCAGAGAATAGACATGCTCCGCACCAATCTCGGCGGTGACGAGGAGGTGGAGAAGGCGTTTGGAAAGCCTATGTACAAGCTGCGCGAAGAGTGGCAGAAACAGCTTCAGGAGCAGTCCCTTACCCAGAGTGAGCAGAGCAATATCGCAAGTTCTGTCCCGGATATGACCCCTTATGATGTCAAGCAGTATCTTGATACGGTGGATGTGTCTTCGCTCCCTTTGATTCCGGCCAAATACCAGATGAGCCAGATTTGCATCTATCCTGACCGTGAGGCTGCCGCCATTGCCGTAAGGGAGAGGCTCCTTTCAATCCGTGAGCGAATTATCAACGGAGAAAAGTTCTCTACTCTGGCAAGACTTTATTCAGAAGATCCGGGAAGTGCGCGTAAGGGAGGAGAGTTGGGTCTTTCTTCAAAGAATATTTTCTGGCCTGCATTTTCGGATGCTGCAATGTCGCTCAAGCCGGGTACCATCTCCCAGATAGTTGAAACGCCTGACGGATACCATATCATAGAAGTCCTTGAGAAGAAGGGTGATATGTTCAATGCCCGTCATATTCTCATTCATCCTCAATATACTCTTGAAGACCGGGAAAAGGCTTTCCATAAGCTTGACAGTATCCGCACTCAGATAATGGACAGCACCATCACCTTTGAGATGGCGGCAAGATTCTATTCAGAGGATCCGGCCACGCGCACCAATGGCGGTCAGATGTCCGACCCGAACACCGGTTCTTCATACTTTGAGGTGGACCAGCTCAAGCCTCAGGATTATGCGGTTGTCAAAGACCTGCAGCCGGGTCAGATTTCCGAGCCTATAGAGTCTTTGGACAATGAAGGAAGGAACGGAAATACCGTGTATAAGATTATCCGTCTGGATAAGATCCTTCCGGCTCATCCGGCCACTCTGGAAAGCGATTATTCCGAACTTGCGGGACTTGTAGGTTATGCAAGGCAGATGGAAGCAATCAATGCATTTATTGATAAGAAGATAGAAACGTCATATATTGTTATAGACCCAATGTTTGGGGATTGTGATTTTAACCGTAAGGGATGGGCAAAGAAAGTCGTAAAAGACTGAGGTTGGCTTTTACGCTGCTTCTGACAGTGTCTGCGTGTCTCTCCGCCCAGCAGAAAGAGCAGAGTGACTCGCTTGTCCGTCTTATGAGTGCTGATTATATCAGACAGGTGGAATCCGGTAATGATGTGGTCAGAAAAGCGATGAAGCCTGTCTTCCTGCATAATGGAACATATCTTCAGAGCGATTCCGCCCTGTGGAGCTTGCAGGACAAAATCATCAATTTCTACGGCAATGTGAGTCTTATACAGGGAGATACCGAACTTACAAGCGAAAGACTTGATTACAATATAGACGAGAATCTTGCCCAGTTTAGAGGCAGTGTGGTCCAGCTTCGTAACAAAGAAGACAATACGCTGCGTACCCGGATTCTGGATTATAATACCAGGGACAGTCTTGCGGTGTTTACCGGAGGAGCCTCAATGCGCAGTTCCGACGGACAGATTATCGAGAGCATCCATGGTACCTATTCCAACCCATTGGCTCTTTTTAAGTTCAGGGAAGATGTGGATATGTACACGGACTCGGTATTTGTCAAGACATCCGAGCTTGAATACGACTCCCGTCTGGAAAAAGCATATTTTACGGTTCCAATAGATTTTTGGAAAGAAGACAATATGCTTTCTGCGGAAAGCGGATGGTACCTGCGCAAGGAAGATACTTTTTTCTTTACCGGGGATGTCCATGCTCTCACTCCTACGCAGGAGACATGGGGAGACAGCCTGTATTTCTATCGCAACACCAATAACATACTCATGTTCGGGGACGTACAGTTGCAGGACAGCACCAGAAATGCAGCGGCAGTATCCAATGTTCTGGATTACCGTGACAGCACTTCGACTCTTACCTTGAGTAAAGATGCCGCTGTGGCTTTCTGGGAGACGAAAAACGATAAGACGGACACTACTTACTGCGGTGCCGATACTTTGGTGTATTATACCCTTAGCAGATGTGATATTCCGGAGAATGTCGTTTCCGCTACACAAAAGCGGTTGGAAGCCATAAGCGGGGACTCTGTGTCGGAGTTCCGGCGGAGAGCGTCCAAGGAGGCGGAAGAAAAGAGGCGCAACGAGATGCTTTCCGAAAGCGGGATCGGTACCATGCCGCGCACCGGTGGCGGAAAGTCCGGTGGCGGGGCGCTGCAGTCTTTGGACGGGCAGTCGGACAAGGCCGCGCAGGATTCGGTTTCCGTTGCAGCTTCTGACAGTCTCGGCGTAGCTTTGCAGGATTCGTTGGCGGTGGCTCCGGCTCCTGATACTACCAAGATAGGGTTCATGTACGGAAAGGGCAATGTGAAGATTTTCCGTGAAGATATGCAGGTTGTATGCGATTCGGTGCGATTCAACGAACTGGATTCCATAGTGAGGTTCCACATTGATCCTATAGTGTGGAATGAGGGCAAGCGTCAATATACTTCCGACAGCCTGTTTGTCCTTGTGGGTAAAGACGGTATCGAACGTGCGAGTCTGATGTCCAATGCGTTCATTGCGATACAGGAAGACAGTGTGAGCTTTAATCAGATTAAGTCAACGGAAGGAATGGCCTTTTTCGGCGATAATCGGGAACTGGCCAGATTTGATGCTTTGGGTGGAGTCAACTGTATTTTCTATATGGAGGAGAATGACGTGTTGGCTACGATAGACAAGATAGAGGGAAAGATGATGTCGGCCACCTTCAAAGACGGGCAGATAGACAGGGTGTATTATTTCGATCAGATAAGAAACAATCTCTTCCCTATAGCCCAGACTACGCCGTCGGACAGGCAGCTGAAGGGTTTTTCCTGGCACCCGGAGCTTAAGCCCGAAGGGAAAAGCGACATTACGAGCCTTGAGTTGCGTCTCTCTACCCGAAGCGAGATGGAAAGGCGTCCTCGGCCGCTGTTCGTGCAGACGGATATTTATTTCCCGGGGTATATTTCCTCTCTTAAAGAGCAGCTGGCTATGGCAAGAAGTCGAAAGAGTGCGTCTGGAGCGTCATCTTCTTCCATGGTCGCCGACAGCGTGTCGGTTGTTGACAGTGCCGGAGTGCTGATGTCAGCGGATACTTTGATGCGGGACTCCCTTCAGCGCAGCGACAGTCTGTCCGTGGCTGCCGATTCGGTAGGTGTGCCTGCCGATCCAAGACTTATAAGAAAGGCCGCGAGGGAGGCGCGCAGAGCGCAGCGTATTGCAAGACGGGAAGCCAGATGGGCGGAACTTGATGCCAGGGATGCAGCCAAGGCTGCCGCCAGACAGCGCCGTAAGGAAGAAAGAGAGCAGCGCCGTCAGTTGCGTGCGGCCGTGATAAGGGCTCGCGAAGAAGCTAAAGAAAAAGCAATTCTTGACAAGTATATTGAATTCTATCAAAAACAGAAAGATAAAGATGAAAGAGAACAAAAATCTGAGTCTTCCCGAGAACGCACATCGGGAATTGAAACCGGGCGAATCTTACAAACCGCTCCTGAGCTCTGACGAGAAGCCACTCGAAGTCACCCCGTATTCGGTGATTCTCGGCTTGCTGATGACTATTCTTTTTTCTGCTGCAGCAGCATTTCTCGGTCTGAAGGTTGGACAGGTTTTTGAAGCCGCTATCCCGATTTCCATTATTGCAGTGGGCGTGACAGGGGCTTTGGGAAAGAAAGGTGGCCTTGGGCAGAATGTCATTATCCAGAGCATCGGTGCATGTTCCGGTGTGGTGGTGGCCGGTGCTATTTTTACCCTGCCTGCGATTTATATTCTCGGTCTTGACGTCAATTTCTGGCAGATGTTCCTGAGTTCTGCTCTGGGAGGATTTCTCGGAATTCTTTTCCTCGTGCCGTTCCGCAAGTATTTTGTAAAGGAAATGCACGGAAAGTATCCGTTCCCTGAGGCTACGGCTACCGCGCAGGTGCTGGTGAGCGGAGAGAGTGGTGGTAAAAGTGCCAGAACTCTGCTTGCTGCCGGACTTGTGGGCGGACTTTATGATTTCGCCGTATCTACGTTCGGTGCATGGGCTGAGACCCTCAGCACCACGGTGACTCATTGGGGACAGGTTGTTGCCGACAAAGCGAAAGTCGTTCTCAAGCTCAATACCGGAGCCGCCGTGCTTGGTCTTGGCTACATCGTCGGACTCAAGTATGCGTTTATCATTTGCTGCGGCTCATTCCTGGTGTGGCTTGTGATTATTCCTCTCATGAATCTTATTTGGGGCGGAGATGTGATAGATCTTATGAATATCGGTATCACGACTCCGATTTCGCAGATGTCTCCTGACCAGATATTCAAGGAATATGCAAGGCATATAGGTATCGGAGGTATTGCTACGGCCGGTATTATCGGTATCATAAAGAGTGCCGGGGTTATAAAGAGTGCCATCGGTCTTGCTGCTTCCGAATTCAAGCGCAAGGGATCTTCCACTGCGGTTGCCGCAGAGCGCACGCAGGAGGATCTCCCTATGAAGACAGTCGTGTGGGGCATCGCCTTCACACTTCTTGCCGTGTTCTGCTTTTTTGCATTCGGCGGGGTTGTCAACAATATCTGGCAGGCACTTCTCGGACTTATTATCGTAGCCGTCATTTCGTTCCTTTTCACTACTGTGGCTGCCAACGCCATCGCTATTGTGGGAACCAACCCGGTGAGTGGTATGACTATCATGACATTGATTATCACCGCTCTGGTGCTTGTTGTCGCCGGACTTAAAGGCAATGCCGGAATGGTAGCCGCCATGGTGATAGGAGGAGTTGTATGTACGGCTCTTTCCACTGCCGGTGGTCTCATAACTGACTTCAAGATAGGTTATTGGATTGGTACTACGCCGAAGAAACAGGAAGCGTGGAAATTCGTCGGTGTCGCCGTTGCCGCCGCTACTGTAGGCGGAGTGATGCTCGTGCTCAACAAAACCTATGGTTTTACCGGAGAAGGTTCGCTTGTGGCACCTCAGGCCAGCGCTATGGCAGCCGTTATCCAGCCTATGATGAACGGAGGCAATGCTCCTTGGCTTCTTTATGGTATCGGAGCCGTAATAGCGATACTGCTTACGGTATTCAAGGTTCCGGCACTGGCATTCTGCCTTGGAATGTTCATTCCTATTGATTTGAACCTGCCTCTGCTTTTGGGTGGAGCCATAGCATGGTTTGTCGGCTCCCGCAGCAAGGACAAGGAGATTAATGCGGCCCGTCAGGAAAGAGGTACTCTTATCGCCAGCGGTTTCATTGCCGGTGGTGCGCTTATGGGCGTTGTTTCTGCAATTCTTAAGTTTGCGAAAGTTGACTGTTTCCTCACGGAGTGGAACAGAGTGCTCCCCGGCAATGCGGCTTCAGGTGCCGAGATGATTGCCATTATTCCGCTTGTAGCGATATGCGCGTATATGATTTTGGCTTCCATGAAAACGGATAAAAAGTAACTCTACAGCATAAGGGGGTTGATTGAATGAACTGGATAATTCAACTATTCACGGAGCAGACATATACTCAGGCGATTCTTGTACTCTGCCTGATATGTGTTTTAGGTCTTATGTGCAATAGGCTGAAGATCAAAGGTATCAGTCTTGGGGTCACATTTGTGTTCTTTGCAGGTATCCTTGTGGGCCATTTCGGGCTTCACATCAACCCGCAAATGCTGGCCCTGGCGCAGAATTTCGGCCTTGTGCTGTTTGTGTATGCCCTTGGATTGGAAGTTGGCCCCAGCTTTTTCCCATCACTTCGTAAAGGCGGCATCAAACTGAACCTGCTTGCCTTTGCAGTGCTTTTGATTGGAACTTTCATGGCAGTCGGGCTCAGTGCTCTGTTTGGCATTCCGCTGCCTGTCGGTGCGGGGCTTCTGTCTGGGGCGGTTACCAATACTCCAATGCTTGGTGCGGCCCAGCAGACGCTTCTGCAGATAAATCCGGAAGCTTCGGATCTTAGCAATACCATGGCTACTGCATGTGCGGTGGGATATCCTTTCGGTGTTGTCGGGGTCATGATTTGTGTGATGATACTGCGGGTGCTGTTCCGGAAAAGTTCTGAAGGCAAGCAGGAACATGACAAACCTGCATTCGTTACTGAATTCAGTGTCAGCAATCCTGCCATTTTCGGAAAGACGTTGAAGGAGATAATGAAAAGCACCCATATTCGTGTGGTGATATCTCGTGTATGGAAGTCCAATGGGGGGAACGGCCGTGGTCAGGTGATACTTCCGGACGGGGATACGATATTGGAAGAGGGTGAGCATGTGCTGGTGCTGACAAGAGAAAATGAGGTCAGTGCGGCCGAGCAGCTTTTCGGTACACGGGTCGCCGGCGACTGGAACAGCAAGGACATAGACTGGAACCACCTTGACGGAATACTGGTTTCCAGACATGTGTTTGTCACCAGGACGGAACTTAATGGCGCCAAACTGGGTGACCTGCATCTGCGCAACGCCTACAGAATCAATATTACCCGCGTCAACCGTGCCGGTATCGACATCTTGCCGTCCAGAGACTTGCGTCTTCAGATGGGGGACAAACTGACAATCGTCGGAGAAGAACGCGCCATTGACAAGGTTGCGAATGTGCTCGGCAATCAGGAAAAGGAACTCCGCAATCCGAATCTGCTTTTCATTTTTGTCGGGATTATGCTTGGTCTTGTACTCGGAAGTCTGCCTATTTCCGTGCCCGGCATGAACGTCCCTGTCCGTCTTGGTATAGCGGGCGGTCCGATAATTATCGGGATCCTGATGGGTGCGTTCGGTCCGAGACTGCATATCACCACTTATACAACGCACAGCGCAAATCTTATGTTGAGGCAGCTCGGACTTACATTCTATCTTGCTGCATTGGGATTGAGCGCCGGACCGGAGTTTTTCTCCACGGTATTCAGGCCGGAGGGGCTGATATGGATAGGTATAAGCGTGGTGTTGACCCTTGTTCCCGTCCTGCTTGTGGGATTCATTGCCGGAAAGGTCTTCCATACGGATTATTCTTCCAATGTCGGCATGTTGTGTGGCGCTATGGCCAATCCTATAGCACTGAACTATGCACTCAGCACGGTGGATGATGATGCGCCTTCCGTGGCGTACGCTACCGTTTATCCGGTGGAAATGTTCCTTAGAGTCATTTCCGGACAGATACTGATGCTATTTTGATACTGTTAACATAATTATATAACAATGAAACGATTGATTTCCATTTTTGTGGCCGCGACGCTTGGAATAAGTGCATTTGCCCAGCAGCCTGCGACCTTCGCCAATCCTTTGGATGTGGTGATAGGCAATGAAAGAGCCTATCGCGGCGGAGAACCGGTAGTGCTTATCTATCAGGATGACTATTACCTCTTCGTTTCTCACCGCAAAGGATATTGGTATTCGCCTGATTTCAGGAATTGGACTTATGTGGATGCCCCTGGATATCCTGGAGGCGTAGTGTCCGTTGTAGAGCAGAATGGGGTTCTCATCGGCTGTTCCATGAACAATCGTAATGTGTACAGGGCCATTGATCCAAAAAAGGGACTTTGGGAGAAGTGCGGAGAGCTCGACAGCGACCGTTACGGAGATGCCAATATGTTTGTCGATGATGACGGGCGTCTGTACCTTTATTACGGCTGGTCCCAGATTATGCCGTTCAAGGTGGTTGAGCTTGATCCTGTGACATACAAGGAAATATGTGAGCCTGTGCCGCTTTTCTTCAGCGATATCCTGTCTCATGGTTTCGAGGCGAGAAAGCCTGAAGATGTAATCTATTCCATCTTTAACGGCCGCAGAGACTATTTTGAAGAAGAGTACCCGTGGATTGAGGGACCATGGATGACAAAGCATAACGGCAAGTATTATTTGCAATATGCCGCTATCGGCCTTGAATTCATATCATATTCGCATGGAGTGTATGTGGGTGACAGTCCGATGGGGCCTTTTACCTATTCGGAACATAACCCTCTTACGTTCAAGACCAGCGGTTTCCAGGTAGGGGCCGGCCACGGCAGCACTTTCCATGACAAGAACGGGCGGCTGTGGACAATATGCATGATTCCGGCGCAGTTCGGAGGAAGCGGCAGAGGATCCGAACTTGCCATCTATCCTACGGCTGTGGATAAGGACGGGGTGATGTATTCCAACACTTCTCTTGGAGACTATCCTCAGTTCTATCCTGACATGCGTAAGGGTGAGGGTGCTGACAATTATGCCGATTGGATGCTTCTCTCTTATGGAAAACGCACAGAGGTGTCTTCCACTCAGAAGGGAAGCAAGGCGCAAAATGCACTTGATGAGAACTTCCTTACATATTGGGTGGCGGAAACAGGTCAGGCCGGCGAATATTTTATGGTGGATTTCGGTGCTCCTGCAACCATACGTGCCATTCAGATCAACTGGGACCACATCGGTGCTGCATCTGCGGCTTCGGGAAGATTCGGTACTTCTGCACCGCTTCCGGAACATTACCAGTGCTATACCGTGGAGGTATCTTCGGACAAACAGACCTGGACTACAATAATTGACAAGTCTTCCAACAAACAGGAGTTCCGTCATGACTACAACGAACTCCCTGGTGAGGGCGTGACCGCTCGTTATGTGCGGGTCAACAACGTCGCCTGCTATGACAATGCCCTCTTCAGCATCAAGGATCTTCGAATATTCGGAACCACACCGAATATGTCAAGAACCAAGGTGAATGATGTGAAGGTGGTGCGCAATCCTGAAGACAGGCGAGAGGCAAACCTTCTCTGGAGTCCTGTCCCGGGAGCTGACGGATATGTGGTCCGCTATGGCATAGAGCCGGACAAACTTTATAACAGCTATATCGTTTACGGCAAGACCACACTTTATATGCACAGCCTCAATGTCGCTCCTGAGTATTATTTCGAAGTGGAGGCATTTGACTGCGGTCTGGGACAGTATCATGAGAATACTCTGGCCACGAAGGGCACGGGCGCCGAGATTCAGCTTATGAAGAGGAATCCTGGTGAAAGGGTTTCAGGGTACAGCCAGAACAGCAATACTGTCTATTATATGATAAAGGAAGGCGTGAACGAATATGTGTTTGATAACGTTACGCCTGGCTATTGGGTACTCAGCCACTCTTATGGCCCCGTATTCTTTAATGGTGAGCTTACTGAAAAGCAGCTTATATCCAAGAAGAAAAATCCGGCACCTACTTATGAGCAGGACTGCACCGAGATGGGTGTTGGTACAACTGTTCTTCGCAAGATGAAGATGAAGATTATTCCGGGAAAAACTTGTGGACGGATAGTCGTTACCATAGAAGATGTGCAATAATCCATGATTGACAGAATGAATGTTTATTGAAAATTTAATGATATGGAAAAGATACAAGACAGATTTTTAAGATATGTGGCCGTGGACACCATGTCCAATGAAGACAGTGAAACTCAGCCTTCAGCAGAAAAGGAACTGAATCTTTTGAGGATGCTCCGGGACGAGCTTGCCGGGCTTGGCGTGGAGGCGACCCTTGACGAGTGGGGTTATGTCATGGCGTCCATCCCTTCAAATGTGGAGGAGGCGGTGCCTGCTATAGGATTTATCGCTCATGTGGACACGTCTCCGGATGCGAGCGGAGCTGATGTTAAACCTCAGATTATCCCTGATTATGACGGAAGTGACGTTCCTTTGAAAGGTGTGCCCGGACTTGTACTTGCTGTCGGAGATTTTCCGGAACTGCTTGCACATAAGGGCGAGACGCTTATCACTACCGACGGGACGACATTGCTGGGTGCGGATGATAAGGCCGGAGTGGCTGAGATCATGAGCGCTGTGCAGTATATCGTGGAGCACCCGGAATTCAAGCATGGAAAGATCTGTATCGGATTCACTCCTGATGAGGAGATTGGAAGGGGAGTCGTCAAATTTGACGTTGAGAGATTCGGCGCGGACTATGCATATACCATGGACGGAGGGGAAGTAGGCGAACTTGAGTTCGAGAACTTCAATGCGGCATCAGCCTCGCTGCATGTTCAGGGAAGAAATGTTCATCCGGGATATGCCAAGGGGAAGATGCTCAATGCCATTCGCATCGCCGAGGAGTTTGATGCGCTGCTTCCGTCAAGCCAAAAGCCGGAATACACCGAAGGTTATGAGGGCTTCCTTCATATAATCGGGTTCAAGGGGACGGTTGAGGAAAGTGACGTGACCTATATAATAAGAGATCACGACAGTGTCAAGTTCGAGGCTCTGAAGAAAACCATGCGTGACTGCGAGGCATTTATCAATGCCAGATATGGAGCCGGTACCGCCTTGCTTACCATCAAGGACCAATACCGCAATATGCGCGAGCAGGTGGAGCCGCACTATCATATAGTAGAAAAAGCAGTCAAGGCAATGGAGATGGCGGGCATCAAGCCGCATATTCAGCCTATTCGTGGCGGGACAGATGGCGCCAACCTGTCGTTCAAGGGACTGCCGTGTCCGAATATCTTCGCCGGCGGTCTGAATTTCCACGGCAAGTTCGAATGGGTGACCGTCGAAAATATGGAGAAAGCCGAGGCTGTTATTCTGAATATCATCAAGCTTTATGCTGACCCGTCCTAAGCGGCGGGAACCGGGCAAATAGACATACGGAAAGCAAACGGAAACGATTTTTAAAAAAATGTCGAAAAAAGTTTGCGGATTAAAAAATAATGTCTACCTTTGCACTCCCCTCACGAGGGGAACACAATTGAAAGATCATTGACAATACTGAGAGAGATAACGA
>HF986300.1:34294-40780 GCA_000432655.1 Bacteroides sp. CAG:1060 | reverse complement strand
GCAGGGGACGGGTGCTGTCGATGACGGAGGCGGATTGCGGCCAGTACGACTCCGCCCCGAAACGGGTTTTCTGGATTTCCGGGGCATGCATGATGACAAGGGCAGATGTCTGGACCGGACTGGGCGGACTCGACGAGAGTTTTTTCGCCCACATGGAAGAAATTGACTATTGCTGGAGGGCGGCTCTTGAAGGGCGCTCCATATTCATGGTTCCGGAAAGCAGTGTATGGCATGTCGGCGGAGGTACGCTGTCCCGGGATTCGGCATTCAAGCTGAAACTCAATTATCGCAACAGCCTGCTGATGCTGGAAAAGAATCTCGCGGCAAGCGTCGGAAACAAAAGGGCCTCCACACTGCTTCGCAGGAGAATAAATATAGATAACCTGACCCGCATCATATACCTGCTGACAGGGAAAAAACCGTCGGCCGATGCGGTAAAGGAAGCCCACGCAGAGTTCGAAGCGATGCGGGGTGCCATAAGGAAAAGTGCACCGGGGCAAAGACCGGAAGGGTGGCTCAACATGAACATAATCATACAGTTCACCCTCAAAGGAAAAAGAATATTCAAATACATCAGGAGATATGAAACCGAACATGAAAATCGTCATTGAAGGAGCCGGAGAAGTAGGCTCTCATCTTGCCAAGATGCTTCGGTCCGAAGGCAACGAAGTCACGGTAATCGATGCTGATCAGCAGAGAATATCAGCTTTGTCGTCATATAGCGACGTGGAGGCCATTGTAGGTAACCCTACGTCCATCCAGACGCTTAAGGATGCAGGAGTGGGCAGGGCGGACCTTTTCATCGCGGTATATCCCCAGTCCACACAGGAAATCAACATAGTGGGCGCGCTTCTGGCCAAAAGGATAGGAGCAGCCAAGGTTATAGCCCGAATCAATGACGAGGACTACCTCTCATCGGAGAACAAATTGCTGTTCAAGGAGATGGGAATAGAACTGCTATTCTATCCGGAAATGACGGCCGCCGAAGAAATAGTGGATTTCCTCAAGCACAACTCTTCGTCCGAGACTATGGAATTCGCCAGGGGAAAGCTTCAGATAGCGGTCTTCAAGCTCAACGAGGACTCCCCTATCCTGGACCTCAAGTTGTCAGAATTCATCAAGACTGTAGATAAGGACATCATCAATCAGTTCAGAATCATCGCCATCACCCGCGACGAAAAGACCATTATCCCGAGACTGGACACCAAGTTCCAGTTCGGAGACCTCGTATTCGTGGTCTGCCGCAGAGAAGGCGTCGAGTCACTCAACAGACTGCTCGGCAAGAGCAACATAGAAATAAACGGCGTCTTCATCGTAGGAGGAGGCCCGATTGCCGAGATGCTGGCAAGGTCCCTTGCAAAGATGAACGTAAACGTCAAACTGGTGGAGAAAGACCGCGACAGATGTATCGAACTGTCCCAGCGACTGCCGGACACCGTGCAGGTGGTGAACGGAGACGGAAGAAATTCGGATTTCCTGTACGACGAGGGCATCCAGCAATATGACGCGTTCATAGCTCTTACAAGCAACGACGAAAGCAACGTGCTGTCCTGCGTGGTAGCTAAAAAATTCGGAGTGGCGCGAACGGTAGCGGAAGTCGAGAATATCGAATACATAAAGCTTGCGGAAGAGATGGGAGTGGACAATGTCATCAACAAGAAACTCCTTACCGCCGGAAGAATATTCCGTCTCACCCTGTCGGGAAAGGCCAGGTTTGTCCGTTACATGACAGGCTCCAACGCGGAGGTGATCGAATATACTGTGGCTCCTGACTCCGCCATCACCAAGGCTCCTCTCAAGGAACTTGATTTCCCGCAGAACGCGCTGGTCGGAGGTGTCATCCGTGGCAATGAAGCATATATAGCGGTCGGAGACACCCGGATTGAAGCTTACGACAGAGTCGCTGTGTTCACCATGCCGCAATCCATCAGAGAGATTGACAAGTTCTTCAAATAGAAAATGTGACATATTGTCACTGGCAAGTCTTTTGAAGGATATGCGCTTGCGTTAAATAGATATGATTATGGCAGATTCAAAGAAAATACAGAAAGAAGAAGTTAACGAAGACCTGAAGGCCGAAGACAACAAGAAGAAGAGCAAGAAGGAGCAGAACTACAAGGAAGAGCTCAAGAAAAAAGAAGAGGAATTCAATAAGAAGATTGAAGAAGTGGAGGGGAAACTCGCCAAAGAGAAGGACGACTATGTCCGTCTTATGGCAGAGTTCGAGACATTCCGCAGACGCAGTTCGGAAGACAGGCTCAACCTTATATCCTCAGCGGCTGCTGACACCATAAAAGGTCTGCTTCCGGTGCTGGATGACTGCGAGAGAGCAATGGAAATCCTTGAAAAATCTTCAGACGAAGCGGCAAAGGAAGGGACTTCACTCATATATACCAAGCTTATGGACTATCTCAAGACCAGAGGTCTTGCAAAGATAGAGGCCAAGGGCGAGGACTTCAACACGGACTTCCACGAAGCCGTGACACAATTTCCGGCCCCAAGCGAGGACATGAAAGGGAAAGTTATTGATGTAGTGCAGACCGGATACATGCTCAACGGCAAGATCCTGCGCTACGCCAAGGTTGTAGTAGGAGCATAACACAATGGCAGAAAAAAGAGATTACTATGAAGTGCTCGGCCTCAGCAAAGGTGCGAGCACTGACGATATCAAGGGCGCCTATAGAAAAGCGGCCCTGAAATGGCATCCGGACCGTTGGGTAAACGGTACAGACGCCGAGAAAAAGACAGCCGAGGAGAAGTTCAAGGAAGCCTCGGAAGCATACTCCGTACTCAGCGATCCGGACAAGAAAGCCAAATACGATCAGTTCGGGTTCGCCGGTGTTGATGGTGCTGCAAATCAGGACTGGGGCCAGGGATTCGGAAGCCTCAACGATCTCCTCAACAATATTTTCGGAGGATTCGGCGGTGGATTTGAAGGATTCGGCGGATTTGGCGGGTTCGGTGGCGGACGCTCTTCTCAGGGAAGCCATCAGGGACGTGGCACCATACGTGGCAACGATGTCTCCGTGACCGTGCGCCTGACCCTTGAAGAGATTGCGACCGGCTGCACCAAAGATATAGAAGTGGAGCACTTCCGCCCGTGCAAAACCTGTGGCGGAAAGGGCACGCAGAATGCGTCTGACGTAAAGGTCTGCCCTACCTGCAATGGTAGCGGACAGGTACAGCAGGTGAGCAGTTTCCTGTTCGCGAGATCTGTCTCCTACAGCGTATGTCCTAACTGCGGCGGTACCGGAAAGGTGGTTTCAAATCCTTGCAGCAGCTGTCGCGGTACGGGCGTCACCAGGGTAAAGGATACCCTGCGCGTAAATATCCCTGCAGGAGTCGAGTCCGGGATGCAGATTCCGGTCAGAGGAGAAGGTGATACCGGCCGGAACGGCGGCGTCAACGGAGACCTTTATGTCCAGATTGAGCAGATTCCTCACGCCAGACTCAAAAGGGACGGGACCAACCTGTTCTACACGCGAGTTATCAGCGTCACGGATGCAATGCTCGGATGTGAGATTGACATACCTTGCCTGGACGGCACCCAGAAGATGAAATTACCGGCCGGCACTCAGTCCGGTACCGTAGAAAGGCTTCGCGGCAAAGGTATGCCTTCCGTGAACGGATACGGCAAGGGAGATCTCTATGTCAAGATCCTCGTGTGGATTCCGCACAAGCTGAGCAGAAGCGAGAAGGAGGCCATCGAAGAAATGCGTAGCAGCAGCAGCTTCAAACCGGACCCTACCCGCGATGACAGGGCTCTCTTCGAAAAGGAAAGCAAATACTTTTAGCAACTTTTAGCACTCGGTGGAGGCAAATACCTTTAGCACTCGGTAGAAACGAGGAGGGAGGACGCAAAAGGTGTCCTATTTTCCGCGGAATTGCTGATTACAGTGCAGGAACCTCGCATCCGAGATTTCATTCGGTACCCTAGGAGCCTGTTTCTTGCACCGAATATCTCTTCCGTACTGTAGAAGCCTGTTTTTTACACCGAATGCTTCATGAAAATGCGTCGCGTACCACAGGAGCCTATTTTGCGCACGGCACGCATATTCCGTACCATAGGAGGGCGTTTCCGGTACCGAATGCAAGGATTTCATACTACTAAATGCCCATTAGCCCCAAAAGAAAACCCGAAAAGTGGCGCTCAGACATCTGGGCGCCACTTTTCAGCAGGGTGGACGCTTTTCTTAGAATGGAAGTTCCGGCCCATAGTATGACTCCGGCTCACAGAGAACACGGATGTCGCTATCCTGGAAAAGTTTGGCCTGCTTCTCTAATTTCTCCAGAATCTCTCTTCTACGATTGATACTGTTCAATTCCTCGCGACGGGCTTTGCTCATCTCGAGGAATTCTTCTTCTTGGTCAATGCCGAGGAAACGGCGTCCCAGAAGGTTTGCTGCAATACCGGTGGTGCTGCTTCCAGTGAACGGGTCAAGTATCCAGGCACCTGGCTTAGTAGATGCCTGAATGATTCTCGACAGGACGCACAGTGGCTTCTGGGTAGGATGCTTACCACAAGACTTCTCCCACGGAGCAATGGCAGGAAGCGTCCAGACATCACGCATCTGGGTTCCCCCATTAATTTTCTTCATCAGCTCATAGTTATAGTAAAGTTGAAATATGATTGTCACTTGTAATCGACAATCATTTCTTTGAGGCGCTTCAAAACCGCAATAATGTGGTCTTGAGGACAGCCATTTTCTTCGTAAGAGCACTCTTCATCCTCCCAGAGATAATCGACGATAGCTTTTATATCTGAGATTTGTTCCTTTGTAATGACCTGATCTACCATGATGACTTCCGGAGAAAAACCGGATTCCGATATCCATTCATTCTCCTCAAACAGTCTGGAGTATGCGTCAGTTTCATTTAAAGCATTAACTCTTGCCAACAATTGACAGTTCTCAACATCGCTGAGGTTAGGAGATACTGTTATACCTTCTATCGTTGTAAATAAATACTCGTTCATTCTCAATCGATTCTTTTACTGAAGACTTCTTTCTAGGGATGCCAACTATGTCTGTACTCATTGCAAAAGCAAGTTATACCGAGTTTTTTTAATGGTCGCTCGTCTATGCCATTAGATCAATAAACCTTTCCTCTGCCTCGTAATCATACATGCTATCAGCTTCTCCTAAATAGAGAAGCAATTACAGATAAACTATTCCATTGTCATATCATACTGTTTTTCTATATTGACCTCTTGCTGTAAACTCAATGAAACCCTTGTCCCTAAGGCACTGAAGTTGTTGACGAATCTTATCTTTGACGAAGTTGTTCTCGGGATGCTTTTCATGCAATTCATTCACGAAAGCATAAACTTGTTCAAGTTTGAACTCGTTTGAGGGAATCCTATCTAGACAGCGTAACACGTCCAAAAGCCATCCTCGGCTATCTATCTTCTCTGTCTTAAGCGCCAATGAACGCTGATATAAATCAATCACCTTTGACTTATCTTCTTGGATACCCTTCTTTATTATGAAGATTTTACCACTTTCCGGAATATCACCTATCCCGATATTACATCCTATCCAACCAGCTCGCCTTGCATTTTCCTTCAAAGGTGGACGCTTTTCAATGATGGCGGGAGTAAAGAAGTGATTAGGAATCAACAATAGATTATTGACGGTCCAATCAGCATACGTCATAACAAACAGATTGGGATTCCGGAGCGAGGTAATCCGTTCTATCATTGTTCCATACGCTCCATCAGCCACATTATTGCCAATGTGTGCGGTCCTGCTTTCCCGGCTTTTCAGTTCAAAATCTGACCGGCAATCATTACAATAAAAATCAGCAACGGGTTTATTGGCAGCGTAATGCGATAATACAGGGGCACCACATATCGGGCAATACATATTCGCTGCCACCCATCCTTCTGTAACGACTCTCGAAATTTGGGAGCCGCTCCTATAACCGATAGCAAGTCTATTGTCAAAACACAAATCCATTGCAGGAAGTTCTTTCTACAAATCTACAGAAAGTTCCTTTTTCGAGCAAATGAAAGTAGATCAAAACCAATAGGATGCTTACTTATCAAAGAAATTATCTCTTGTGCTCACATCCTTCGGGTCGGAGTTGCTGGCTACGAAGAGGGCCTTTTCCTTGCTAATCTGGTCGCAGAAGTCGCGTACCCCAGGAGCTTGTTTTGCGCACCGAGTGTCCTTTCCGTACCGTAGGAGGGCGTTTCCGGTACCGAGCGTCTCTGAATAATGTGAACCCCGAAAGTTAGACAAAAAACTTTCGGGGTTCTTATTACTTTTTAGTCCATATTATCTTGAGGAGGCAGGCTTGTCTGGAGGCAACTGATAGTATGTAGGAGTTGCCACAGCTGCAGGAAGATGTCCTGCCGGAGTACCGAACACGGTGAAATCGATGATTCCAAGCGGCGTATTTTTCGGCCAGTCGGTCACTGTCAGCTTCACGAAACGGCATGTGGTCGGAGTGAAGTCATCAAATACAGTATCGCGCGATACGGTA
>HF986300.1:0-34160 GCA_000432655.1 Bacteroides sp. CAG:1060 | reverse complement strand
CCGTTTCCGAACAGTATTCTCATGCCGTCCACCTCGAACAGCTGCACGACGTCAAAGCGGGTAGCCGGAGAAAGCTCTATCATAAGGTAAGGCTGCTTGTCATCCGCTGCCGGCATCCACAAGGTACCGCTGTAGTCATCCACTGCGTATGCGGCAGGGAAGCCAGCCTGTGACGAAGAGGCCTTGGAAAGGGCGTTCATCGCATTCATCTTATTGATGGTCACAGGAATGGAGGTCTTGGCCTCTTTGGCAAGAGGAGCTTTCTGCGGATTGTCAGTCACGGTGACATACATAAGTCCGTCCTCATCGAAAGTTACCTTATCCATACCTATACGGCGACCTCCCGGAGGGTTGGAAAGCACTATGGTATAGAACTGGTACAATTCTCCGTCAGGACCCTTGACGATGGAGCCGTGCGCAGTGCCGGTCACAAGTCCCTCTGTCTTACGAAGAAGCGGATTGTTAGGCGCATAAGAATATGGTCCGAGAGGAGACGTAGCGGTATAATAACCTTCCGCGTATGTCTTCCACTGTGTACCGGAAGCAGAATACTCAAGATAGTAGATTCCGTTCCGTTTCTCCACCCACGGACCTTCAATCCAGGCCACGCCCGGATATTCGTTCTTCTCTCCGTATCTCTCCCACGCATGCATAGGATTGAATCCGAAAAGATGTGTCGGCTTCTCCATGAAACGGGTCAGGTCCTTAGGGTCCAAACGGACTCCGTAGATGCCGCTGATGCCGCGTCCAGGCCAGAAAAGATAAGGTGTATTGTCATCATCCACATAGATTTTCGTATCAAATCCTCCGTTCCATCCGTCCTCAATGGCGTATGTGTTCTTGAACGGGCCAAGGTCCTTGAACGGGCCGAGAGGGCTGTCGGACACGAAAAGATTGTCGCTGTTCCCGGAAAGGTAGAATTTACCATTGTATTTCACGATATCAGGAGCTACAGGCACCCCCTTTACCTCATGAAACGTCCAGTCCACAAGGTCATCGGATACCCATGCACCACCTCCGGTGCAATACATGTAATACTTTCCTCCCTCCTCAATGACCGTCACATCTCCGGCGGCATTTCCGCCGTTTCCGATAGGCATCGGAAGAGGATTACAGTAGCGCTTCCTCTGCGCCATGCCCGCAAGGCCCATCATCAGGGCCAGTGCGGAGCAAATAAGTGTTTTACTGTTCATCTGTATAAAGTTTTAATGCTTATTAAAAATACTACCAATTTGGATTCTGGACGAGGTTTTTGTTGGCAGCCACCTGTTCGTAAGGGAAAGGAAGAAGGTTGTATTTGTCATCCCAGCCTTTTCCGTTACCCTGGACAGACTCCACGCGCCACTCTTTGGTACCAGGCTTATAGCCATAGAATGTGTACCACTTCTTACCCTTGTCCTTAAGTGCAGTTGCAGCGTCTCCCCATCTTACAAGATCGAAGTAACGCTCCTGTTCAGCAAACAGTTCTGCTCTACGCTCATCCTTGATAATCTGGTATGTGAGAGCTCCGACTTCAGGAATCTGGGCACGGCGTCGTACCACATTGAGTGCATCCGCACCAGAACCGTCAGCATCTCCATTTGCCACGAACTGGGCTTCAGCATACAGAAGAAGCACTTCAGCATAACGCATATAAGCCACATTGGACTTGGAATACTTCCACCAGCCAGGCATGCTGATTATGTCTTCTCTGTAAAGGAGAGTCTTGGCATTGAAATAACCCTCACAATGAGGAATTCCGGCAGCGAATACGCCAGGACCTGATGTCAGAGTGTAACTCATGTCCATAATCTGGTCATATGTAAGTATGGATGCCTTGAAACGTGGCTTCTCTACTCCACCTTCATGTCTTTCAAGGAAACGTCCGAAATCTCCGGTAGGCACACAAAATCCCCATCCCATAGGATAAAGTTGATCCGGAAGATTCATATGCTCAGGTCTTGGTGTTCTCCAGATGTGCCTGTTGTCTGCCTGATATGCAGGATATCCGTCGCTTTCCGAAGCATTGTGCTCAAAAATATACTCCTTGCAAAAATCAGCAGCAGGACGCCCGAGTTGGGAAGGATCGTCAATCAAATCGTACAGACCGGACATAATAACTGTCTTCAGAGGATCGATTGCCCGTGCGACCATATTCTTGTCATTGATTTTGGTACCGTACCAAAGAGCCACCTTTCCCATATAGGCAAGAGCAGCATGCTTGGACACCCTCGCACCGAACTCCTGTTGCGCACCCATGGCGCTGAGGGCAGGGAGTTTATCGGAAGCGTCTTTCAGGTTTTTCAAAATCCACTCTATCATCTCCGCTGTATTTCCGTTTGGAGCATATATCTCGTCAGAAGCGTATACGTGATCGGCGAAAGGAGGTGTCCCCCACCAGCGTATAGCCTGGAACAGACATATACTGCGCATGAAATTGGCTTCCGCCTTCACTCTGTTGACGCGGGCATCCGAGGTCTCAGGTATGCGCTCAATGATTAAGTTGCAATAATAAATTATCTTGTACAGCGCCGGGTACACATTTTTGAAAGCCCAGTCGCTTGACGTACAGATGAGGTTGTTAGCCATTTGATAGTCATTGGAATTGTCGGTAAACGAGTTTCCGCCGGCATACATATCATCAGACAGGATATCCATAAATATTGTAGCCTGGGCTCCCTCCGGCACGTCAAGATACAGGTCATATACACGGGCGATAAGGCTTTCTGCCTCTTCCGGTCCGGCAGTTGCGTAATATTCATCCATGTCAAGAACTCCCTTCTGCGGGATATCAAGTTCTTTCTGGCAAGAAGATAATGCCAAGGCAGCCAGGATGACTCCTGCCATATATTTTAATGCTTTCATTATACTGATTCTTTTAGAATGATACATTTACACCTAACACAAGTTTCTTGGAAATAGGATACGAACCATAGTCAATACCCAATCCGGCAGCACTTGTACCGGCATGACTAGTCTCCGGATCAAGTCCGGGATACTTTGTAAATGTAAACCAGTCATCTAAAGAGACATAAGCTCTAAGAGACCCCATCTTGACCTTCTTCAGAATGTTCTTAGGGACGGTATACCCGATCTGGATCTGCTTGATCTTAAAGAACGAAGCATCGAAAATTCTCGCTGTTGATGCCCTGAAGTATGTGTCACTGTAATCCGGCTTCGGATATTTATAACCTGTGGACTGCGGATTCTGCCATGCCTTGTAATAGAATTCCCTAAGGGTATTCTGCTGCGCAAAATCGCCACGGTTAAGCGAGTACAGCAACTCTCCACCCTGTGAACCGGCACCGTACACGATGAGGTCAAAGTTCTTATAATTGAGGTTGAGAGTCAGTCCGTATGTAAAGTCCGGGATTCCGCATCCGGCATAGTCCCGGTCATCATCATTAATGACTCCATTCTTGTCTTTGTCACGATAGATAGGTGCACCAGTCTCCTGGTCAATGCCATCGATAATGAAAGCTCTCAGGTACCAGAGCGGATAGCCTTTCTCGAAATAGGTCATATAGTAAGAATTCCAGATTCTCTCACCCTGAACTCTTTCTGCTGCTGTTCCCTCAAGGACCTTATTGTGCACGGTAGCGATATTTCCGCTGATGCTGTACCCGAAGTCACCGATATTATCTTTCCATGACAATTCTATTTCAGTACCATGGTTATTAACCTTTCCTGCATTGATATACATTCTGGTAGAACCCGTATTAGCTGGAGCCGTGGTGCTTGTAAGAAGGTCCTTGGTATTCTTGTTATACCAGTCCACAGATATTCCGAGTCGCTCGTTGAAAAATCTTACATCCACACCAAGGTCCACCTGATGTGAAGTCTCCCACTTGATATCAGGATTAGGAAGAACTCCTGAAGGAGCCACACCCGGTATCATCTTGTCGTTTCCGAAATCATATCCATCGGCCATGGATGCAGCGAGGGTGTCCATATATTGATACTTGCCCATTGCGTTCACATTTCCGTTGATACCCCATGATGCTCTGAATTTCATAAACGACATACCGGTCATTGCTTTGAAATCCTGCATGAACTTCTCGTTACTTATCGTCCAACCGGTGGATACAGAAGGGAAATATCCCCATCTGTTGGTCGGAGCGAGTTTGGACGTATCGTATGCATCCGCTCTGAAATTGGCCTGGAAGAAATACCTGTTGTCATACGAGTAGCCCAAACGTCCGAAATAAGACATATTTGCGCTTACCATAGGAATGCCCTGAAGAGACATACTCGTGGTATTGACTGAGTATTGGAGATATCTGAAATTGATCTTCTCGTTGGTCAACTGGTTGGCTGTGCCATATACGAAGTCGCTCATGCTCTTCTGGAAAGACATACCTGCCATAGCTGAGAAGGAGTGCTTCTTGATGTCAAAGTTATAGTTTGCAAAGTTCTCCCACTGATAGAACAGCCTGTTCTCTGAACGTCCATTGATGCTCATATTCTGATTGGCGACAGAGTTGACATACAACTCATAGTTATACGTGTGGGTATTGCTATATCCTGCCCTGTATCCGAGTCTTGAAGTAATGACAAGACCTTTGATTGGGGTGAAGTTAGCATAGGTCGTTCCCCTGAGGAAGAAACTATCCCTATCGGTATCCGTCCTGTCGCGCATTACGGCTGGGTGCCAGATAAGGCTGTTACCGCTGAAGATAGAGGTTCCGTAGACATTTCCGTTGGCGTCAGTCGGAAGCACGTGCCCCTGGTCAAGCCACATCTTTACCCTTTCAGGCATATCGCTTTCAGTGTATGTCCATGGGGTAATAGGGTCATAGGTTAGGATAGAGCCGAGAAGGCTGGTATTGGCACCGCTGCTCTCGGTAACCGAGCTTGACTTGGAGCGCTCTATTGAATTGTTGGTTCCAATTGTGAGCCAGTTGTTAATCTTGTATTCGGCATTGATCTGACCTGTAAGACGCTTGAATACGTCCTTGTCTCCGGCAATAATACCGTTATTGTCCAAGTACGAGAGAGAAACATAGATATTGCCTTTATCGTTTCCGGCCTGTGCACCGGCAGTGTGACGCGTGATATAGCCTTTCTCGAACATAAGACCCGGCCAATACGTATCAGTCTTGCCATCATAATCGAACTCGCTCTTGTCTCGGTTGGCTCCGGAAAGAATCATATAATCCATCCACTCCTGCGCGTTCATAAGATCAGGCATATTGGCAACTGACTGAATCGTATGCTGAAAATTGTAGAAAACTTTCCCATTTGCATCTCCGCTCTTACCGGACTTCGTCGTTACGAGAATTACACCGTTTCCTGCTTCGATACCATAGATGGCTGCGGATGCGGCATCCTTGAGTACCTCGATGGAAGCGATACTTTCGGGATCGAGATAGTTTATATCGCTTACTTTGAGTCCGTCCACAATCATAAGAGGCGTAGTCTTAGAATTGGATGAATATCCACGAATCTGGATTGAAGACTCTGAGCCAGGAGCACCTGAAGGATTAACAATCTGCACACCGGCAGCTTTTCCCTGGAGTACCTGAGCGACTGACGCCGAAGACCTGTTGGCTATGTCGGAATCTTTTACGGAAGCAATTGCTCCGGTAACGTCACTCTTCTTCTGCACGCCATAACCGATTACGACAGTCTCTTCAATAAACTGCGTGTCGTCTTTGAGAGTCACATTGATAACGGTGCGGTTGTCCACGGGAACAATCTCAGTAGCGTAACCGATACATGAGAAATTAAGACTTGCACCTGAAGGTACAGAAAGGCTGTAATTGCCTTCCAAGTCAGTTTCGGTGCCATGATTTGTGGAACCTACGACAAATACGGAGGCCCCGATAACAGGTTCTCCCTTACTGTCCGTAACTTTCCCGTTTACGGCCCGGCTCTGCGCATACGTCTGCGTGGCGCATCCCAGCCCCACAGCTGTAGCCACAACGGCCACAGCCATTCCTTTAAGGAACTGTTTCAACATAATTGAATTAGTTTTAATAATAGTTATTAATTAATACCTAAATGGTCAATTTGTTGAACAGTAAAAATGGTTATTATTTGTCGGGTTGAATTGGTAAGTCCAAATATAGAAAGAAAATACTTAAAAACAAACAAATATTTTAAGAACCGGCAAGCCGGGAACAGTAAGATAGGTATAATGAATACAAATAGTTGGTGATTGCGACAAAAGTGGTCGGCAACGGCTGCATCCGGCACACGAGTTGTCTATTCCGTACCGGAGAAGGGGGTTTCCGCACCCCGTACCGTAGAAGGGTGTTTCTGGTACCGAATTTCCCTTCCGTACCCCAGAAGCCTGTTTTGAGCACGGAGGGCTTCTGAAAATGCGTCGCGTACCACAGGAGGCTGTTTTGCGCACGGCACGCATATTCCGTACCGTAGAAGGGCGTTTCCGGTACCGAGTTCTCTCAGATCATACCGCATCACCGCTCCAGGCCGCTCACGTAGAAGCCTGTTTCTGGTACTGAGTCCGCACAGAGGCAAGCCGCCGCAGCGGAGCCTGGTGTACAAAAAAAGAGGCCACCTCTATCGGTGACCTCTTTGGTGACGCCTGTAGGATTCAAACCTACGACCTTTTGATCCGTAGTCAAATGCTCTATTCAGCTGAGCTAAGGCGCCAATCTCATACCGGCGAACCGGTATTATATTACTACTCTACTTCCTTTATAAGGCCGCGCTTGGCTTCCTTGATGCGAGCCTTCTTGCCGGCAAGGGCACGGATGTAGAAGATACGTGCTCTACGCACTTTACCAACTTTGTTGAGTTCTATCTTCTCAATAGCAGGTGACTCAAAAGGGAAAATTCTTTCTACACCTACACCGTTGGAAATCTTACGGATGGTGAAAGTCCTTGTATAAGGGGTAGCACCGCAAATCTGGATAACTACGCCACGGAAACTCTGAAATCTGAATTTGTCACCTTCCTGAATCTTATATGTAACAGTGATGGTGTCACCAGCCTTGAATTCCGGATATGTAGCGGCCTTATTCTGAGAGAAAGCCTGCTCAACAATCTTAATATAATCCATAACAAATTATGTATAAACCGCGCAGCATCATCAAACCGTCTGAAGAGCGGCTGCGTTTGGGACTGCAAATATACAACTTTTTTCTTAATGCACAAAAGTTTGTGAACAATTTATCAAGAAATAAGGGCGGCTGCGGTCCATAGGCCTTCAGCCACCCTCGAAACACACTACTAATTAAACTATTCTATATAGAGGTAATCGATATTACCAACCTATATTCTGCACAATATTAGGGTTTACAGATGTCTCAGCGAACGGATAAGGAACATTCTCGTTCTTTCCTGCCTTGAATCCGTAAGTCTTGTTGTAGGAAGACCACTTGATTTCAAGTTCGTGAGTAGCACCACCGTCGTTGATCTTGTCGTATGCGGTAGGAACAGACTTTCCGTTGTTGGCAAGTACTGTAGCTGCATCGCCCCATCTTACAAGGTCAAAGAAACGGCTTCCCTCAAGATAAAGTTCAAACCTCTTCTCGTTCTTCACCTCATTCTTTGAAAGAGCGGTGGAGACATGATTTGAACCGGCACGCAGCTGCACCTTCTGAAGTGCTCCAAGACCCTTGCCTGCATCATCCGTGCTCCATGCGCATGCCTCTGCGTACAAAAGAAGTACTTCGGCATAACGCATCACCACATCATTCTCCTGTGTGCGATAAGAGTTGTTGGCGATAAGATCAGACTTGAGCGGCACGCGCTTGTATGACCAGTATCCGGCATTTCCGAACACACCTGTCTTGGCATTGATACCACGGCTCCTGTCGGCCATCTTCTTGGCGTCGGTGTCCATCGTAGCGTCATTTGCATAAGGCATGTGAAGGATAAGGTCGTCATAAGTAAGAATCCAAGCCTTGCGACGGAAAGAATTGATACCGTCGTTTGCGATAAGAGCGTCACCGAACTCCTTGGTAGGGTTGATACCGCCCCAACCGACAGCCTGAATCGTATTGGAAGGAAGATACAGGTCTCTCCAGAAGCATGACTGGTTTACCTGGAAATGGTCAAGAGCGTCAGAGAAGTTCGGGTCGTTGCCAGGATTGTTGACATAGTTGAACTCGAAAATCTTCTCCATATTACCGTCGCCGGCCATGTGGAAGAGGTCGTGCATCTGGGCACCCGGCACGAGGTCATACTTTCCTGATGCGATTACGGCACCAAGAGACTCCTTGGCAGCAGCATAATCTCCCTTGAAAACCTCAGCCTTTCCCTTGAATGCAAGAGCAGCTTCCTTGGTAAATCTGATTGCAAGATCGGAATCATTGAGTCCGGACTTGGACGGAAGATATTTTGAAGCAGTGCCGAATTCGCTGATAATCCAGTCGAGAAGTTCCGCACGAGGGGTGTTGCCCGGCTTGTCAGAACCTATGAGAACATGGTCCACAAGCGGAGCATCTCCCCAAAGGCAGTACAGCTTGAAGTGTGCGAAAGCACGCAGACAGCTTGCCTCAGCCACAGCCCTGTTGATGACAGGATCCTCTCCATACTGGAAATGGTCAGTCACGAGATTGCAGGCATAAATCATCTGGTACAATCCATAGTAGAGATTGCCCACTACATTGTTGTTGGATGTATAAGAGTCACGGTACTCGTTGATTTCGAGGCCGAAAACATGGTCGTCCTTGTTGCCGGAACCATAATAGATATCATCAGAAGGGGCATTTTCAAGAACGAAAAGAGGCGGAGCGATACACCAGGCAACATCGAAACCTGATCCCATGTCATAGCATTTCTTAGCTGCCTTGTATGCAGTAATCACTGCTGACTCAGCATCCTCCGGAGTCTTGTAGAAACTCTCCATATCCACAACACCCTTCTGAGGCTCGTTGAGGAGGTCAGGATTACAAGCCACTGACGCCATAGCGGCAATCACGAGGAGACCTGAAATATATTTTTTCATATTTGAATACATTAAATAATTCTTACTTTACTAGAACGAAAGATTGAAGCCAAAGACGAACTTCCTTGATGTAGGGAATGAACCCTTATCGAAACCGATACCGTTGGCGGCTCCTGTAGAGGCCATTTCAGGATCGAATCCAGGATACTTGGTGAAAGTAAAGAAGTCATCAAGTGAGGCGAACACACGGAGACTGCTGACGTGAACCTTGCTGAGAAGGCTCTGAGGCAGTGTATAACCAAGCTGAATCTGCTTGATCTTGAAGTAAGAACCATCAAATACGTTGGCGGTAGAGCTCCAGAACTTGATGTTGGTGGCAATGTTGCTGATTGACGGCATTGAAGCACCGGTATTCTCCGGAGTCCAACGGTTCTCGAAGAAATACTTGAGAGAGTTGATGCGGACATGCTCGGTACGATATACACAAGAGTAGATATCGTTTCCGGCAGCACCGGTTCCGAAGAGAGTGAAGTCGAAGTTCTTGTATCCGAGGTTGATGGTGATACCATAGGTAACGTCAGGAATACCGCTTCCGACCATGGTCATGTCGTTGTTGTCAATCACATTATTGTCATCAAGGTCTCTGAAGATAGGTTCTCCGGTCTTAGAGTTCACGCCATCATAGATATAACCTCTCATGTACCATACAGGATAACCGGCCTCAAAGCAAGTGATGAACTCACTGTTGGAGAAAGTTGCTCCACTGATGCGTCCTACAGTAGGATCGAGGTAAGTAACCTTGTTCTTGAGGGTTGCCATGTTGGCGTTAACGCTATAAGAGAAATCCCCTATCTGGTCGCGCCAGCCGAGTTCAAGCTCAAGACCGCTGTTGTCGACATTACCGGCATTGATGGTTGTAGATCCGATACCTACTTCAGCGGCAGGCTTTACTGACACGAGAAGGTCCTTGGTCTTCTTCATATAGTAATCCATGGCAAATGTGAGCCTGTTGTTGAAGAAGCGGGCGTCAAGACCGAGGTCAATCTGCTCTGAAGTCTCCCAGGTAAGGCCCGGATTGGCAAGACCTGAAGGCTTGGAGCCGGTAGAGTATGAAGGATCGGTGGTACTGTACTGGTACTTCTGGCTGTTGAGGGAGATGGTAGTGGCATAAGGATAGTTGTAAAGAACTGATATGTTACCATTGCGTCCCCAGGATGCACGAAGCTTAATCTGATTAACTATGTTCCTGTCCACATTGTCCTTGAAGAAAGACTCGTTGGAAAGGGTCCATCCGGCAGAGAATGAAGGGAAGTAGCCCCAACGGTTCTGCAGCGAGAGTTTTGAAGAGTCGAATGCATCAGCACGGAAGTTGGCCTGAAGGTTATAACGGTTGTCGTAGTTCCATGCAAGACGTCCGAAATAAGCAAGGCTTGCAGACCTTGAAGGCTGACCGCCAGAAAGGCTCTTGGTGGCAGATGCATTTGCAAAGCTGATATAGTGGAAGTTAGGCTCATATCCAGTGAGAGGGTCTGTACCGGTAATAGTTCCACCGTTGCTGAAGCGACGGCTCTCAATATATGACATACCCACCATGGCGGAAAGATTGTGCTTTCCGAAGCTCTTGTCGTAGTTGGCGAAGTTCTCCCACTGATAGTAGTAATTGTTGGAGGTGGTTGAACTTACTGAATATGTGTCAGAATATGCTTTTGCATTTGCATAGTATGGGTCTTCGTAACTTGCAGAATAACTCTGTCCGAGTCTGAAACCGAAACGGGAGGTGATGACAAGACCCTTTACCGGAGTAAGGTTGGCATAAAGAGAGCCGCGGACATTGATTCCCTGGCGCTGATTATCCATTCTGTCTCTGAAAATGAGCGGGTTGGCAGCGTCGTTTTCGATAAGCTTGGACACTGCATAATACTTGCCATCTTCATTCTTATAGACTTTCTTGCCGGCAGCAATGGCATTTTTCATGCCTACAGGAAGATCGTCCTCACTCTCATAATATACAGGTGTCACAGGGTCCATGATGGAAGCACCGAGAACGGCGGAGCCTGAATACTCGGAGTGCTCGCCCACTGACTGGGTAGAATAGCGCTCGAACGAGGTGTTGGTACCTACAGAGAGCCATTTCTTGATTTTGTACTCAGCGTTGATCTGAGCTGTAAGTCTTTTATAATAGTCCTTGTCGCCACGAACGATACCGTCGTTGTCGAAGTTGGAGAGTGATACATAGAACTTACCCTTGTCGTTGCTTCCCTGCACGCCTACGGTATGACGCTTGGTCCAGCTGGTGCCAAACAGAGCGTCAGCCCAATTGGTATCAGTCTTTCCGTCGTAGCCATATACATTTACGAGGTCATCGTATGTGAAGTTGCCTGCTTCCTCCTGCCACTGGATATACTCTGCGGCATTCATGACTTCCGCCCTCTTACCAAGAGAGTTGAGAGTCATCTGCATATTATAGAATACCTGACCGTCCTTGGATTTACCAGCCTTGGTGGTAACGAGAACGACACCGTTTCCGGCCTCTGCACCGTAAATGGCGGCAGATGCGGCATCCTTAAGAACCTCGATATTCTCAATCATCTGAGGGTCAAGGTACTGGATATTGTCCACCTTAAGACCGTCCACAATAAGAAGTGGTCCGATATTGCCGGAGTTGGAAGAATAACCGCGGACACGGATATTGGACTCGGAACCAGGAGCACCTGACGAACTGAGAATAGTCACACCGGCAGCCTTTCCCTGAAGGGCGGCAGCGGCATCACTTGAGGAACGGTTGTTGAGATCGTCACTGCGGACTGAAGCGACGGACCCGGTAAGGTCACTCTTCTTCTGTACACCGTATCCGATAACGACGGTCTCTTCAATGACATTGTTGGATGCCAAAGTCACGTTGATAACAGACTGGTTTCCGACAGCCACTACCTGATTGTCGTAACCGATGCAGGAAAACTCGACAGATGCTCCGGCAGGAACGCTGAGGGCATATTTACCATCGAGATCAGTAGTAGTGCCGACAGTACGCTGTCCTACGACAACGACACCGGCGCCAATTACAGGAAGTCCACTCTCGTCAATGACAACACCGCTGATCTGCTGGTTCTGTGCATTTACGACAGTAGAACAAAAGATAGATGTAAGGAGTATCACGAGGACACCCATAATCTTTTTAGAAACTGTTCTAAACATATTTGGTTATTAATTGATATAACACGCAAAAATAGAAACAACCACTCGTTCACTCATAAAAACCGCGTTTCAGCAATATTTCAAAGATTGTCAAAATTTTTAAAAACCGTTACAAAAATTTATTGAAAACGTAACGAAACAGCACTACAGAGCCTTGTATGGCCGTATTTCAAAAAAGGGTTCCGTGCAGCGTAATGCTGCCGGAACCCATGGTAATACATGATAAAACCAACTAACGCAATCGCTATTTCTTGTGCGCACGCCAAAGTGCGGTCATGTCCTCGAGCGTCTTGCCCTTGGTCTCAGGGACAAGCTTCCATACGAAGACAGCGGCAAGTACGCACATCGCGCAGTAGAGTCCGTATGTAAATGCAGGACTCCAGTCGTACATAGGCACGAATGTGGAACTTACTATAAAGTTGGAAATCCACTGGAAGGCAACGGCGATAGCCACTGCAGCTCCGCGGATGGTATTAGGGAATATTTCAGAGATGAGAACCCAGCATATAGGGCCCCAGCTGAACATGAACGATGCAGAGTAAATCATGATGCTGATCACACCGATTATACCAGGAAGAGAAGGCAGCACGGCAGCAAGAGCCACACCGAAAGCGCCCAATGCCATACCAAGGGAACCTGTGATAAGCAGAGGCTTTCTTCCGAGCTTCTCCACCATAAAGATGGCAACGAGCGTGAACGTGATGTTGACTACACCCATAAGTACGGTCTGCGTCATAGGATTGCCCATTCCCATGGACTCAAATATACGCGGAGCGTAATACAGAACGGCATTGATACCCACAATCTGCTGGAACACGCTGAGCATTATACCTACGAATATTACAAGTGCACCGTAAGCAAGCAGTTTTTCTTTCTTCTCGGATACCGTATTCTTGATCTCGGCGAGAGTAGCCTTGGCAACAACAGGGCCGTTGATCTTGGTAAGAACGCCCAAAGCCTTGTCATCCTTACCGATCATGGCAAGATAACGAGGTGTCTCAGGGACGAAGAGGATAAGGATAGTGAAAAGGGCGGCAGGCACACACTCAGAGCCGAACATGAGTCTCCATCCCGTAGTTACGCTCCAATTGCCGTCACCCGCAAGGGCATCTACATTGACGATGCGGTTGATACCTTCTGCAAGGGACTCCATCTTAGGGGCGATATGGTCACCGAGAATGATAAGGTTCACGAAGTATACTACAAGCTGACCGAAAATGATGGCGAACTGGTTCCATGATACAAGAGAACCTCTCTTGTCTGCAGGAGCCACTTCAGCGATATACATCGGACAGATGGCGGAAGCCATTCCCACACCTATACCTCCAAGTACACGGTAGAGGTTGAAGGCAATCCACAAAGAGAAAGAAGCCTCTCCCTTAGGGAAGAACAGGAATTCAGGATAGTAAGAACCGGCGGCACTCAGGAAGAAGCAGATACCTGCTATGAAAAGGCTCTTCTTCCTTCCGAATTTTCCGGCCATAAATCCGGAGATTGCGCTACCTATTATACATCCTATAAGTGCGCTGGAAGAAGTGATTCCATGAAGGAAACTCGTATAGGTAAAGTCACTCGCTCCCATGAAGAAGGCCTGGAGACCACGCTCCGCACCGGATATTACGGCTGTGTCGTATCCAAACAGAAGACCGCCCAGCACTGCCACCAGAACAATACCGAACAGATATGTCTTTGATCCTTTATCTTGCATAATTCTACAGATTCTTTACAGCGTTATTCACTTCCTTTTTCCAGCTCATGTAAGCGGATTCGAGAGAATTCTTCCAATCAGCAGCAGGCTCTATCACATCAAGTCTCTCAAGGGTAGCAAACGCCTCATCAGCAGATTTATAGATACCGGCGCCAAGAGCGGCACCGCGAGCAGCACCCAAGGAACCGTCAGTATCGAACAGCTCGATGCGTGCATCGCACAGAGTGGCGAGAGTACTGCGGAACAGCGGGCTAAGGAACATATTTGCCTTACCGGCACGAATCACGTTAGGACGAAGTCCAAGATTCTTCATTATATCGATACCGTAGCGGAAAGAGAATGCGATGCCTTCCTGCACTGCACGAAGAATGTGTGCACGGGAGTGGCGTACAAGGTCTATTCCGGCAAGTTTGGCACCCACATTCTTGTTGGCCAGCACTCGCTCGGCACCGTTACCGAACGGAAGCACAAGCAAACCGTCGCATCCTACAGGGGCAGTGGCGGCGAGTTCGTTCATCTCCGGATAACTCATATCGAAAGCCACGTTCTTGTGGGCCCATGAATTCATAATACCTGTGCCGTTGATACAAAGGAGCACACCCATGCAAGGGCTGTCGGAGCCGGTCACATGAAGGAAGGTGTTCACTCTGGACTCAGGGTCAGCCTTAGGCACGTCGGTCACACCGTACACGACACCGCTGGTGCCGCCGGTAGCGGCAATCTCTCCCGGCTTGAGCACATCAAGGGAGAAGGCGTTGTTCGGTTGGTCTCCGGCCCTGTAGGAAACAGGAGTGCCGGCAGGGATTCCGAGAAGAGCCTCGATCTCCGCAGTAGTGCGGGCCTGTACACCGACAGCAGGTACGATATCAGCAAACTTGTCTTTCTCTATCCCGAAATAATCAGCCACGAAATCAGCACGGGAGTTATCCCTGAAATCCCAGAGAATGCCCTCTGACAGACCGGTAGCCGTAGTGGTCACTTCATTGGTGAGCAGGTATGCGATATAATCGCCCGGGAGCATGAATTTCCAGATGCGCTCATATACCTGCGGCTCGTTCTTTTTCACCCATGCCAGCTTGGAAGCGGTAAAATTGCCGGGAGAATTCAAGAGCCTTGACATACATTTCTCGTATCCGATACCTTCCAGTGCGGAAGCTCCGGTCTCCACTGCTCTGGAGTCGCACCAGATAATGGAATTACGGACAGGCTTGCAGTTCTTGTCTATGGCTACAAGTCCGTGCATCTGGTAAGAAATACCGATGGCGGCAACCTTAGACATATCATACTTGGTAGCCATATCCTTGACACCGTCGCAAAGGTACTTCCACCAAGACTGAGGGTCCTGCTCGGCCCAGCCTTTACGCTCTGCGATAATAGGCGCCTCCACCTTCGGATTAGTGGAAGAGCATACACATTTGCCGCTTTCTATGTCAAGCAGCGCGACTTTGACAGATGATGATCCTACATCAATTCCTAATGAAAACATTTCTTCTCTTTTGTAGTTTTAGTTTTCAAAATTAACAAAAAAACCTTACATTTGCACAATTCAACTTAAGTCTATGCGGGATTAGCACATCGGTAGTGCATTGGCTTCCCAAGCCAAGGAGGCGGGTCCGACTCCCGTATCCCGCTCACTATCAAACATAAGGGGAGGACACCAAAAAGTATCCTCTCCTTGTTTTTAGTTGATGGCCTTCGCGAGTTCTTCGCAGGCAATTGAAAGACTTACGTAGTCAGGAACGCTTCTGGTGCAGCACTCATTCTCGCCCCAATGGAACGGATAATCGTCCTTGTTCTCCATAAAATCCGGAGCAAGAAGAAGAAGTCCGGGAACAATACCTCCAGGGATGACTGTATAGTCAGCGCGGTTGTTGCCGTACGCTACCTTCTTGGTATTCACGCCCACGGAGTTAATGAATGAAACATTGGAGTAAGGGTGGCATCCATAGACGAAATTAAGTCCGTTGAATACCAGCTCAGGGTCTATCATATCAGGGAAATTCTTCCAGATCAGATAGTTGGTGTATGACCATGAGATAATCTGCTCGTTGCCGCCCCATCCGCTTCCGGAGATTGGAACGCCGTAAGGAGTGCTGGCAGCAGCCTCATTCACTCTTGTCACATAAGCGGCAAGGGCATCCTTGAGTTTGGACTTGAATGCATTATCCATGTGCGGAAGCACCCTAAGTGCAAGTGCAGGTCTTGTAGCAGCCTGCTCGAGAAGAGACTTTTCGAAATACTTTCTGTAAGAATTGTCTCCTGTGGTAATCCACAGCTGAAGAGCAGCGGAAGAACGCATATCACCAAATCCCCAGTAGCCGTTACCACGACGAGGATTCTTGGCAGGGTCGGCATCTTTGGAATATTTGTTCCAGATAAACTTGGCATTCTTCAGACAACGCTCAGCCTCTTCAGGATAGTATGGCTTGAGTACTCGTGCTGCAGAAGCAAGCGCTGCAGCGGTAGGCATTGTGCCGGCAGCGGAGAAATTCTCGGTAAATACGAGACGGTCGTCAAGAGTTCCGGAGTAGTGTCCGTCATTCTCGTAAGGTTTCATCTCAGGATTGTAGATATATCCGTCAGTTATGGTCGAGCCGTCACCAAGGTGGTGATACTGGAAAAGATGTCCCTGCACGATGCCCTGACATACGAAACCGATGTTCTCCACCTGAGCATTGACATTCAACGCACCATGAAGGATCTGCTGAATCACATCCGGAGTTCCGTCCGGGCGATGGATGTCCACAAACTGGGTCTGCTGGTCGATATAAGTCTGGTCACGCTCCGGAGCAAACTCTTCCCAAAGCGAAGAAAGATCCTGGGTCATTCCCACTACGGTTCCGCCTTGAATATCGAAATCGCCGGCATCATACCATCCGCCCATGGCAAGATTTGGAATATGTTCAAGCGGCTTATACTTGGTCTTCGTGCTTGAGCCCTGACGGTATCCGTCAAACTGCTCGTAATTGAGAGGAGCCATAAGGGCGTCGTCCTTGTGGGAGTTGCCGTGCCATGTACGGTAGCCCTCGTTTACTTCCATGTGGTCCATCTGTACCGGAAGCCATACGTCCATAGTAGTATGCCATTTTCCGTCATAGACATCGCGGCTTATAGGGAAACTGTTGGTGGTCACCTTACCGTACTGGATACAGTAAATACCCGGCTCTGTAATTTCAGAGAAATCAATCTGAGCGTAATTATATCTGTGATAGTAGATTCCCCACACATTGACCTTGGCGTCAAGAACTTTCTCCTTCTGGCCGTTGTCGTTGATTCTGATAATGGACGCGGTCGGAAGCACAGTGTCGTTGCGGTCAAGTTCCACCACGGCCACCTTTCTCTGTGCAGGCGTGTAACCTACCTGGGAGAATCCCACATTCGGCTCGCGAACCCACCTCGGGTCATATACTGTCTCAATGAACCAGCTTGCCACCTCCCCGGTCTTGCCGGCAGGAAGAATGGTACGGGCCACGAACATCCCGTTCTGCGCAAGATTACGGCCGTCAAAGAGCTTGATGTCGCTGTCGGAAGAAATAGAAACCATAAGGTCATCCCTCTCCGGTGCCATCACAAGCTTATGTCCTTCAGCGATAGGGTGAAGGTCAATGTATTCTCCCCTGCCCCTGTCATCAAAGGTGGAAAGTCCGTAGAACTGAGAGACTCTGTCGCTGTATGGACGCATCCTTGTGTCTCCGGCAGGATGATGAGGCAGGATCTGAGGCTTGCCGTCCATCATGAAGTTGGTCCCGAAATAAGAAGCCGGGAAGAACTCCAGAGTAAGTCCGGCCTTTCCTTCAAGCGCGGCAGGAACCGGTTTGTCAAGAACTACGCTCACCACGACGCCGCTACCCTGCGGACGAACTTTCATCACGGAAGTAAAGTCATAATCAGCATACCTGAGCTCGGTAGAGATGGTTGAAGTGCTCTTGTCCACATCGCGGGATACCACTTCCGGATATATATCCCACTGCTCCGGTGCGTTCGTAAGACGGATTCCGCCGCCGGTGGCCACACGCACACCGCGAAGAATCATCTCCACTCCGGCCTTCTTTTCATCGGCGAATATACCGGCATACTTATTATTGTACACAAGTACATTGGCACCTCTTGTCTCGAAATACTCAAGATCATTGAGATGGAAAGTCTGCGCAGATGCAGTCGCCACCAAAGACAAAGATGACGCAAGCGCAGCTATAAGTTGTAATTTGTTCATTATGTGATAATGTTATTAGTCGATTAAAGTCTGATGGAAGTAGTCAAAATCGGCATACCCGCCATCCTCTGCGGTAGAATAACAATACAGCGCATTTCTGTAACCGGTAAAATAATCCAGAGTGAAACGCATCTTCAGCGAATAGTCAATCTCCGTCCAGTTCTTACCGTCAAAAGAATATGCAGCGCGGGCCGTATCAGCCTGATCGGCAGAGCCTTCTGCAGGAGTGAAACAATAGTCAATCCTAAGCCAGACCTCTGTTCCTTCCATAGGAACGCTGTACACTTTCCTGTCTTTCTGCATACGGCTGTTCTCTCTAAGGACCAGTTCACGGCCACCCTCCGACACTTCTACTCCTACACACAGATTGCTGCTCTGGAAAGCGGAAATTCCGGCCCTTGCACCAGGTTTGAGAGCAGATGCGTCCAGTTTCACCTCGGCACGGCTTCTCGGGCCTACAGTACGCTGGGTCAGAGTATTGCGGGCATCGGCAATACCGGTTACAGGCTCACCTGCATATATCCTCATCCATCCCTTGCGCTCGGTCAAAGACCATTCGCTGTCCACAGGCTTGTGATTCCACTGCCATACAAGAGCAAGTTTGCTTGAGTCAAACTCATCATTGTCCCAGACGTAATCCTCCC
The DNA here is from genome assembly GCA_000432655.1 of Bacteroides sp. CAG:1060. Lineage (GTDB taxonomy): Bacteria > Bacteroidota > Bacteroidia > Bacteroidales > UBA932 > Cryptobacteroides. The sequence continues at coordinate 15,561 of HF986300.1, read as the reverse complement.
CGAAAGGCTTGAGATTCACCGTAACCTGCTCCATCGGAACAGTGTTGTCACCCATTATCGGCCAGCCGTCCACCCATTGAACCGGCTGAATGGTAGGAACCCTCCCGACAGCACCGTGATCTTGGAACATGATTGCATACCAGTCTCCCTTAGGGGTATCGACAATAGGTCCCTGGGCAATACCGTCTCTACGTCCGCCAAGCGTACCCTGAAGCACGACCTTTCTCTCATACTCGCCAAGAAGTTCGCGGCTGCGCCAGCATGTCTCGGTACGCACTCCGCCGGCAGGCCAGTCAATCTCTATCACATAGTACCAATCTCCTATATGATAGAAATGCGCACCTTCCGCCCTAAGTATATATCCTTCCCGAGGAGAGCTGATAAGCAACTGATCCACACCGCCTTCCTTGATAGCGGAAGCATCCGGCTCAAGCTCGGTAATATAAAGATCACCGTTGCCCCAGACAACATAGAGATGTCCGTTGTCGAAAAGCATGGAGGCATCGTGCATGGCCCGGTCAATAACATTTCTCTTCCAGGTGCCGTTCTCAATGTCATCCGTAGTGCAAATATATGTCTTGCGCTGGTCGTTGGCTATGAAAAACGCATAGTAAAGACCGTTCTCATAACGGATGGACGTAGCCCACTGTCCTTTACCGTACGCATTGCGGCCATTGCGAAGATTATACACATCGTCATCCTCAAGGCAGTCATACACATAATTGACAATTCTCCAGTGCACAAGGTCCTTGGAATGCATTATAGGAGCACCAGGGCAATAATACATCGTGGTACTCACCATATAGTAGTCATCCCCGACGCGAATAATGTCACTGTCAGGAATATCGGTGTACGTCAGCGGATTGACCGCAATCGTAGAAACAGATTGCTTGCACGACGACAAGCTCAAAGCCATCGTCAGTGCAAGCATCATAAAACCAATACGTCTCATATACTACTCGAATGTAACCCAATCTATCTCCACATCACCCGAATTGACGGTAGCACGGATATAGTTGATTCCGGTAAGTTCGAGAGCCATAGGAGCAGTCACTTCTTTCCACTTCTTGGAAGCAGGAACCTTAATCGTAGCGAAGTCCTTATTCTCTTCCGCAGAAAGCGCTATTTCGGCTCCCTTCTTCGAACGAATCATCATCTTTACCTTGGACGGAGATGTAGTGCCGAAGTCAACATCCTCATACTCAACCCAGGTAGCAGCTCTAGGAAGAGCGACATACCAGCCGTCGAAAGGCTTCTGCTCATCAAGAAAATCGACAAACGTACCTCCCTGGCTGAGGAAACTGTAGCGGTCAATCTGGATAATGGATCTTGCCGGAGTGACACCGACACCGCGAAGTGTAGGAGCTACAGTCTGTATGGTACCGTCAGCATTGAAATGTACCTTGTCAATGCGAACCGAGCGATTCTTGTCGAACTGAGGAGAATAGTCATTGTGGTGATAGAAGAGATACCACTCACCCTTATACTCTACAAGAGAATGATGGTTGGTCCAGCATCCTGAAGGAGACTGAAGCATGATAAGTCCCTTGTACTCAAATGGTCCGAGAGGACTGTCACTCATTGCGTATGCAAGAGTCTCGGTCTTGTCCTGAACCCATGGATATGTAAGGTAGAACTTTCCTTCCCTTTCGAAAATGAACGGTCCTTCCTTGAATCCTGCAGGAAGATTGGCGTCAAGTCTTACAGACTCGCCCTCCAGCTCAAGCATATTGTCATTGAGCTTGCATCCCCTGAGTCCCATTCCGGACCAGTAAATATAGGAATTGCCGTCTGAAGCATTAAGAACACAAGGGTCAATACCGGTCACGCCTTTGATAGGCTCAGCCTGAGGGACAAACGGGCCGTATGGCTTGTCTGCCACAGCTACACCCACTGCAAATCCGCGGCCGCTCTTCGGAGCGTTAGGGAAATAGAAATAATACTTGCCGTTCTTATATACGCAGTCCGGAGCCCACATGGAATATCCTTCCGGATTGCCCCAAGGCACATTCTCCTGACTCAGAATCACGCCATGATCCTGCCAGTCAATAAGATCCTCAGACGAGAAAACATGATAATCCGCCATGGAGAACCATCTTCTCTCCGGCTCCACCGGACTGATGATATCATGAGACGGATATACATATACCTTACCCTCAAAAACACGAGCGGTAGGATCGGCCGTAAACTGATCCCTGATAACAGGGTTCTGAGCAAAGGCTGCGGATGCAAGACACAACGCAGCGGCAGAAGCAATGATAACTTTATGATTCATATTTCAAAACTATTTTACGATTATACGCTTTCCGAGAACAAGCTTGTCTCCGGAGTCATCTACAGTCCAGTACTGAGGCTTACGCGGTCCGTTGCCTTCTACATGATGAACGACATATCTGAGTTCACCCTCGAAAGTGCGGAACAGCATTCCGTGTCCGGAATTGTTGGCAAGGAACGGCTTCGGCTCCTGTATCCATGGTCCGGCGATGGTTCCGGACTCGGAATAGCACACTGCCTGAAGATAGCGCTCCTCTCCCCATGTAGCCCACAGCATTCCGAGCTTACCTGTCTGGGTGCGGAACATCTGAGGTCCGTCGGTCACCCAACCCGGCATCTTCCTTCCGAAAGTAGCTTCACCAAGACCGTTCATCTCACCGCAGCATGGCAGTTCGGAAGCTCTGAACATCGTCACAGGCTTTGATATTGTACGCTTCAAGTCCTTTGACAGCTCTACATAATCCATGGTTCCGTCAATCAACTGAGTCCACTCATGTACGAATACCATGTAGATACGGCCATCCTCTTCATACAAGGTGCCGTCGATGCAGTCCCACTCGCGAGGCTGATAGTCATGGTCAGGGTTCTCATCAAATACCACATACGGACCCTCAGGTTTCTCTGAGCGCAGAAGAACCGTCTGATTGTGAGGCACGTTGTATCTTCTTGGGACCTGCTGGATAAGGTCGCTGTGATCGCTCCATGTACCTGCATAGTAGTAGTAATCTCCAATCTTATGAATCTCGGCGGCGGCGGCAAATCCGGCTCTTTCCATCCATGTACCGCTGATGTCAATTATGTTGTAAGGGCCTTCCCACATGACCAGATCCTTACTCTTGTACATACGTCCACCGGAACTTGTGAGATAATATGTCTTGGTGGTCTCATCCGGATAAATATACGGATCGCTCATTGAGAGATCGTTGAAATGAACTGTGCGAATCTTGTTCATCTCTGCCATACGGGCACGCATGCGCGCAGCCCGGCCGGCAGTGTCGCGGTCAGCCGCACTGCCTCCGAAATTCTTCTGCCCTTCATCCATGAGCGGGGCCTGCTCGCCCGGCTCGACTACTACCTTAGTCTGCTCAGGCTCGCTACTTTTCTGTCCTGTCTGGCAGGATGCCAGTACAAATGCCGGGATAATCACCAAAGGCATCAAGCGTGTTCTTAGATTCATATTGCTATTTTTTGAAAAGATGTGGAATAAACTCGTTGAGACAACGTCTCCAGGTAAGCCACTCATGGGCGGTACCCTGAGACTCATAATATGCAGCGTTGACGCCACGGGCATGGAGCGCATCGATTATGGCCTTTGTGCCGAAATTCTCCTCCGTGCCGATGCCCATGAAAAGATATTTGCACTGGCTGTTGAATCTGGCAGCATCGGCGAACGCGCCTCCGTAAATCTTAGCGAAATCAGAGTCCGGTCCGAGGAAAATTGCACCGCTGAACGCTCCTATGTAAGAGAATTTGTCAAGATTCGTAAGGGCGATGTCAAAGGTCTGCTTGCCGCCCCATGAAAGTCCGGCCATAGCACGGTTGTCCTTGCCGGTTTTCACACGGAAATTGCTCTCGACAAAAGGAATAATCTCATCCAGAAGTATCGGGCCGAAAGATGCGCCGAACTCATCGCGGGTCTCACTCCTGCGTCCGCCGAAGATATAGCCGCAATTGCCATAGTCCATAACGACAATCATAGGCACGCTCTTGCCTGCGGCAATGCTGTTGTCAAGTATCTCGGCCATCTTTCCCTGCTGGTGCCAGCCCCTTTCATCTTCGCCCATACCATGCTGAAGATACAGCACAGGATATTTGGCGTTCTTCCTGGTTTCATACTCGGCCGGAGTATATACGAAGCAGCGGCGCATTGCCTGCTCTTTCTCGGACCAGTAATGGCACTCGCGCACCTGACCGTGAGGGATATTCTTGTCGTATGTGTAGTAAGCCGCATCGGCGGAAGACTCAGGAATTTCTATTCCGCTGGTCATAACGCCGCATCCGTAGAACGAGTCGCTCATAGGATCCGCCACGGCAACTCCGTCGATATTCAGGAAATAATAGTGGAATCCTACCACAAGAGGATCAGTCGTCACAGTCCATTCACCTCTGAATCCACGGGTCATCGCATATTTCTTGCCGCAGATATCCACGAGCACTTCCTTTGCCTGAGGAGCACGTACGCTGAACATGGCACGCCCGTCAGGTGTCACCATCGGGTATTTGTTGCCGCGGATATTGGTTGAAGCGGGACGAGGCATCTCCACCTTGAAAGACTTCTCAAGCTTCTTGCCGTCCACGATGTATGTATAGTCATAGCAATCCGGGGTTTCAATAGCTACCGTAGCGCTCCAGACTCCGTCCATATTGCGTACCATCTCTACCGGCTCCGTCATGAAAGGCACTACAAGGGATACGCTCCCGGCATTCTTGTCCGTATAGTTGAACGTGGCCTTGTCCACTCTTTCGTGCACGAGGACAGGCACTACCTTCTGGGCCGGGTCATAGCTGATTTTCGGAGAAATACCCATGAAATCGAGCATCTGCGCAGCATAGCGGCGACCTATTTCCCTATATCCGGCAGCATCGAAGTGAAGATGATCCGGAAGATTGGTAAGACCGCTGGAAGAAACGATGCGCGCTGCAGGAATGGTCTTTCGGATGTTGTCGATGTTGACATTAGCACCGGCGCTTGTACCTCCACGGTCAGAGTTCACAGCCTCACCCACGATAAGCGGAACCTTTGCTGCATCAAGTCCGAGATCAGAAAGAAGACTCTCATATACCTGCTTTACTTTCACTGCCCAGTCAGGGTCATCCCAGTTGGACTCTCCCTGATGCATCAGGATACCTTCAATGACTCCGTCCTTCTGCGCCAATTTGGCCATTTCCACGAGTCGTGCATACGGGTCATTGTCGTACTGCTTGAGCATAGGCTTCATCCACTCCTGCGTGGTCTGAGCATACTCGGCAATCTTGTCTTTCATGAATCCTTCAATCTTGATGCCTCCGATAGCGACATTGATGACGCCCACACGGTGGTCGGATGGAAGATTGTCAATCATGGTCCTTCCGAAATAGTCGGCAGGAGTCATTCCGTTCTCATATCGGCAGAGAGGAGGAAGAGCTTTGTACCAGTTGCCTTTGGTGCGGCTGCCGTCTTTATAGTCAACGGCTGCCATAGTAAGATACCTGTCGCTGATACCGACCGAATCCACATGCTCGGGACGAGCAGCACCTTCCATATTAGACTGTCCGAAGCACAGATACACATGGAACTTCGGATCCTGTGCCTTTGCGCTGAATGCAAGGCAAAGAGCGATTAATGATAATGCTAAACGTTTCATATACCAAAAATGGTCAAGTTAAAGTGTGACACAAATTTAAGACAAAAAGGCCTAACCCAAACGGCCTGTTGTTACATTTATTATTGGAGAGATAACAAAGGAGGTCACCTCAAACGAGGCGCCCTCCGATATATCAATTATTTAAGTCCTAAAAACTTGAACTATTTGGCCCAACCAAGAACATCGTGCAGATTAGGGTTGGCATTCTTCACATCGAGAGGGAATGGGAAGTACTCACTCTTTCCTACTACGAAATCATTGCAGAAAATCTCTGTAGGCTCAGTGAAGAGCTTGTGATACTTCTGGTAACCCGGCTTGCCTTCTGTGAAGAACTCATCGAAAACAACAGGAACAGTGTTCTTGCCAGCGAATTTGTGAAGAGGTGACTGATTGAAGATCTTGTCGAGATCCACCTTGCCCTGCTTGCTCCAACGAACGAGGTCAAGGAAACGGCAAGACTCAAACCACATCTCGTACTGCTTCTCTTCCATTACGTTCTCAAATGTAAGCTGGGAATCAACCTTACCTGAGCCTGAACGCTTCTGAACAGCCTGAAGAGCCGCAAGTCCCTTAGCCTCATCGGCAGAACCTATACAAGCCTCAGCATAGAGAAGAAGAGCCTCAGCATAACGGGCAACCTTGAAGTTGGTTCCATTCTGACCCATTCCGAGGTAATCCATGTTGTCCTTCGGATACTCCTTACCACCGGTAAGAATCTTAGGAGGGTTCATGAATACCATGTGCTTCCATTCGAAGTAAGGGCCATGGCTCCATACACCTGAAGCAGCTTTGATACCACGGTTAGGGTCGGATTTCTTCTGCTCGAGAGTTCCATTGTTGAACTCTGAACCATCCCAATCCATCTCATAAAGCCACTCTTCCTCAGTAAGGAAGCAAGCCCTACGGCGCGGAGAATTACCATCATGCTCAAGGAACTTCTTGGCGAAATCCTGCTGGATGGCACCACCGTTCCATCCCTGGAATCCAGAGTGCACGGTAGGAGAAGAAGCAAGGACATCTGTACGCCAGCAGAATACGTTGGCAACCATCCAGCGGCTTCTCATGAAACCACCAAATTCGGTAAGAACCTCAGGGTCTGCAACTACGTTAGGCTCGAAAATCTTCTCGCAGCTACCGTCTCCAGGAACATGGAAGTTGATCCAATACTCGTCAGACCTCACGAGATCATATTTGCCTTCGGAAATCAAATCTCCGAGATACTTGCGTGCAGTAGCAGGGTCATTGTTGAACATAGCGGCCTTACCGGCGATGAACTGAGCGAATCCTCTGCTCATACGTGCGGTAGCGTTCTTGTCGTTCACGTCCTTGCGTACAGGAAGAGCACCTGAAGAAAGTGCCTTCTCGCACTCTGCGATAACCCACTCGAACACCTGACTCTGGCTCTCTGCGTTGGTAGGAAGCTCATCGGAATCATATACGCGATCCATGATAGGAGGGCAGTTCCACATAGCGGCAAGCATGAAGTGAAGATAAGCGCGCATTACGCGAGCCTCGGCAACAGCCTGCTTGGTGTAGTCACTTGTAAACTTAGGCTCGGCACCGTCCCTGTTCTCGTTTGTAAAGTTGGAGATAACAAGGTTGGCGTGATAAACAGCATAGTAGTAACGCTGATAAGCCTGCTTCAAAGTAGTGTTGCTATCATCATAACGGAACTCACAGAACGCGCGGAAAGGCATATGGTCATTCTGTCCGCCACCGGCAGCAAGAATATCATCTGCAGAGTAGTTGAGAATTACCTGCTCAGGGTTATCAATACCCTCGGTACCAGCCACATTGCCGATATAGTTGGCATACATATTGGCAAGAGCAGCCTCACAGTCAGCATCAGAAGCATAGTAAGAGTCATAACTTACAACACCCTTCTGAGGTATCTCGAGCTTGCCCTCACAGGATGACGCAATAAGAGCGACAGCACAAAAAATCGGGATAAATATCTTTTTCATACAATAATAATCTTTAGAATGTCAAATTAACACCCAATACAACCTTCTGCATGGTAGGGTATGAACCCCAGTCGAGTCCGGAACCTGAAGTGTTGTTTGTAGAAGCGGTCTCAGGATCGAGTCCTGGATACTTGGTGAATGTAAAGAAGTCATCAAGTGAAACATAGAAACGGAGATTGCTGATAGCAGCCTTCTTGGTGATATTCTCAGGAAGGGTGTATCCGAGCTGAATCTGCTTGATACGGAAGTAATCTCCCTTGAAGATGTTGGCAGATGAAGACCAGAATTCAAATTTACCTGAAGTCAGCGTAGGTGAAGGATAGTAACCATCCTTGTACATATCCAACTCATACTTCATGTGGTTCTTGAAGCCTGTGCGGTAGAGAACCGGCATGATAGAGTTGCCGGCGATACCGGAACCATAGAGAAGGAAGTCAAATCCCTTGTATGCAAGATTGATGTTAAGACCGTAAGTAAGCTTAGGGGTTCCCTGTCCGAGCATTTCCATATCTCCAGAGTCAGGTTTGGTGGTAACACCACCTTTGGCAGACTTGAAGAGAAGACTTTTCCCGTCCTCACTTACACCTTCGTACTTGTAACCGCGGATGTACCAAACCGGATAACCTGCCTCGAATACTGTCTGAACAGGATAGTTGGTTGAAGATGCATCTGTGCTAGTCACACGGGATGTCCCTTCGGGAAGTTCCAAAACCTCATTCCTGATGGTTGAGAGGTTGGCATTGATACCATAGCTGAAATCACCGATATTGTCTTTCCAGCCAAGCTCGATTTCAACACCCTGGTTGAGAACCTGACCACCGTTGATGGTTACGCTGCCGACACCAAGCTCAGGAGGTACAGGCTTGTTGAAAAGAAGATCTTTGGTCCTCTTGTCATAGAAGTCAAATCCGAAAGTGAGCCTGTCACTAAGGAAGCGGGCATCGATACCAAGGTCAATCTGCTCTGAAGTCTCCCATGTAAGGTTAGGGTTAGGAAGACCGTTTGGAGAAGATGAGAATATAGAACCGGCATGATCCACATCGTACTGATAATGGTCGTTACCAACTGAAATGGTGGTAGCATATGGATATCCATACAATACACTGATGTTACCGTTGCGTCCCCAAGAAGCACGAAGCTTCAAGAAAGACATTGCGCTGCGGCTTATATTATCCTTTACGAAACTCTCGTTGCTGACAGTCCATCCCAAAGAGAATGAAGGGAAGTATCCCCAACGGTTCTTTGCTGAAAGCTTTGAAGAGTCGAATGCATCGGCACGGAAGTTGGCCTGTACGCTATAGCGGTTGTCGTAAGAATAGATAAGACGTCCGAAGTAAGCGAGGGATGCAGACTTAGAAGGAGCATTGTCGAACTCCTTTGGAGCATCTCCAAGAACGTATGAGAGGTAACGGAAGTTAGGCTCATAGCCCTTGAGGATATTGCTGCCTTTACTGCTTGCAGATATGTTGTCGGAATTACTCTCACGATAAGACATACCGACCATCGCGGTCACGCTGTGCTTGCCGAAAGTCCTCATGTAGTTGGCGAAGTTCTCCCACTGGTAGTACCAGCTGTTGTTGGCACTTGCAGAAATGCTGTACTCGTCGGAATAGGTCTGCTTGTTGGCATAGTAAGGGACGCTGTAGCTATGGGAGTTGGACTGTGCAACCCTGTATCCGAAGCGGGACGTGAAAGTGAATCCCTTGAACGGAGTGATATTGGCATAGAGGGTTCCGCGAAGGTTGATACCCCTGTTGTAAGAATCGGTCTTATCCCTTTGGAGAAGAGGGTTTCCGTTGTCATCATCGATATATTTCGAAGTGGCATAATAAAGCCCGTTGGTAGGGTCCTTAAGGATGTTCTTTCCCTCATCGTAAGCCTACTTCATGGTGTTGGCGAACTGGCTTGGATCTGAATAATATACAGGAGTAAGAGGGTCGATGGTCATCACGGCGTTCATAAGGTTGCCGTAACGTCCGTGCTGCGAAACGGATTTGGTGTTGTAGTTCTCAATGGAAGTATTGGTACCTACGGTAATCCAGTCATAGAGCTTGTAGTCGGCATTGATCTGGGCGGAAAGTCTCTTGTACACGTCTTTGTCCCCGCGAACGATACCGTCATTGTTCACATAGTTGATAGAGGTGAAGAAATGACCCTTGTTGTTGCCTCCCTGGAAAGTAATCGCATGCTGCTGCGAGAAACTTGGAGCGAACACTGCATCGAACCAGTCGGTATCGGTGCCGTCGTAGTTGTTCATCTTAAGGGCGTTCTCCATATCAAATCCGGAAGCCTGCTTGTAGGCGATCCAATCCTTGGCGCCGAAGAGTTCAGCTCTCTTGCCAAGAGACTGTCTGGTGAGCTTCATGTCATAAGTGATGCTGGAAGTTCCGTTGTTGGAGGCACCGGTCTTGGTGGTGATAAGCACGACACCGTTACCTGCAGCGGCACCATAAATGGCAGCGGAAGCAGCATCCTTAAGAATTTCCATAGACTCGATCATAGAAGGATCGAGGTACTGTATATTGTCCACCTTCAAGCCGTCCACGATGAGAAGCGGTCCGAGATTTCCCGAGTTGGACGAATATCCACGCACGCGAATCTTGGCCTGAGAGCCTGGAGCACCGGACGAATTGACAATCTGCACACCGGCAGCCTTACCCTGAAGGGCAGCTGCAGCATCAGAAGTGGAACGGTTGCTGAGCTCCGTAGCTTTCACTGAAGCCACAGATCCGGTAACGTCACTCTTCCTCTGCACACCATAACCGATAACCACAGTCTCTTCAAGAAACTGCGAGTCCTCTTCAAGAATGACATTCACTACGGACTTGCCTGATACAGGGACACTTACGGTCTTATATCCAATACAGGAGACCACAAGTGTTGCATTGGACGGAACTGAAATGACGTAGTTACCGTCAATATCAGTAGTCGTACCCAAAGATTTGTTGTTGCTCTGAACAATACCGGCACCAATGACAGGAACACCGGCGTTGTCAGTCACTTTACCACGAACCTGCACCTGATTCTGACCCGAAAGATTCAAGGCAGGAACCATCAGCAGCGTCGTAAAAGCGCAAATGATACTGATTAATTTTTTCATCTCTGAAACTTTAGTTGCTATTAAAATGTTTTAATAAGTAAGTCCACATTTATCGTTCTATTTGCAAAAGTGAACATTATTATATTAAAAGGAGTGGACTAAACTTTAGAAAAAGTGGAGAATCTACCGCACAAAGTGGATAAAATACCGCCAAAAGTGAAAAATCGAATGATTTATTTATCTTTGTAAACGATAATAAAATGACACTAAAATGAACGCCAAACCAACTCTTACAGCAGTTCTACTGACTTTTTTATGCGCGATAGCTCCAGTGTACGGAGAGGGAGAGAGCGACTATTCTTCAAGATTTCTGTCCACCTCCGAGGGTCTGCCACACAGCAACGTGGACGGACTATTCAGGGACCACCTTGGATTCGTATGGATAAGTTTCTTTGGCGGAGGCGTCGCCAGATATGACGGAAGCCAGATTCTTAGTTTCCATGCCACCCAGCCGACCCAGCATCTCAAGAGCAATTATGTAACCGAAAGCTGCGAAGACAAGTTCGGAAGAATCTGGATAGCCGAGACATCCGGCATCGATATATTGAGTCAGAAAGATTTTACCCTCATGGAACTCCCGGCCCAGATTGCCAAGACGGCCAACGGACGGCACTGCAATTTCATAACCACCGACCACGAGGACAATCTCTGGTATTCCACGGACCGCAGTCTGTACAGAGTGGCATTCAGGGGAGACGGCAGTATCGAGAGGCTCGATTCCCTGGACTGCGGAAACGAATCAGGGAGTTTGAGGCTCAAATTCAGAGATCTCGATCAGGACGGTTCGGTATGGACTTCGCTCGAAGGATATATATACAGAGTACGATTTGTGGAGGGGAAAGGGCTCATCAAATCCCCGGCACTTCCAAGGCTGTTTCTCGGAGACGGCAACAAGGCCAGCGATCTTCTCAAAAACGGCAACGAAATCTGGATAGGCAGCAACGACGGACTATTCAGATACGACCTCATCACGGGCACCATAAAGGAATACCGGTATTCTCCAGCCAAGGGCAGCCTCTCGAGCAATCAGATAACCGAACTTGCTGTCTCCACGGACAACCGCGTCCTGATAGGTACCATCAAGGGGCTGAACATATACAATCCCGTGACGGACAGCTTCATCTGGCTCAACTCCAACACCGATGCAAACGGAGACAAGGCCCTGGCGGACGACATTGTAAGAAGCCTGGAAGTCATCGGTGACCAGATATGGGTAGGGTCCGAACTGGAAGGCATCACCATTCTCAACTCCAAAAAGCTGCAAATAACCAATATTCAGCACCTGGAAAACGACGCCCGCTCGCTTCCGGAATCTCCGGTAAGCGCCTTGCACATCGACGCCTTGGGGAACAAATGGATAGGAACGCTCAAGCAGGGCCTTTATTTCACCGACGGAGACCTCCACAACTACAGAAGTTTCAATATCGGAAATTCCACGCTCCACCACAATTCCGTCACGGCCCTGGAAGAGGACAACCACGGAAGACTATGGATCGGAGAACGTGAAGGCGGCCTCAATATGATAAATATCCACCGGCCGGACATCATAAGCGACGTACCTATTATCAACAGGACACCGAACAACAGAATAGACAACATAAACGAGTTGAAATACGATACCTTCAACGACCTCCTCTGGATATGCTCCCGCTCCGGACTTTACACATACTCGGTGGAGACAAAAAGATTGGAACCGTTCGAACCCGGGAAAAGAATGCAATTCTTCACCTCCTGCATCGACAGCAGCGGGGATCTGTGGTTCGGGTGCCAGCAAGGACTACTATGCATCAACCCAAGAACTATGAAATCCAGGCTCATCTCGGGGATAGGACCGTGTTTTGCGGTAAGCATCGATAACGACGGGCACCTCTGGACAGGCAGTTTCGGCAACGGCATCTATCGCTCCAATACTCCTGTAAATCAGGGAGAAGACCCAGAATTCACGCTTTTCAGCACCAAAGACGGGCTATCCAACAACAAAGTGCGTTCTTCCGTAGTCTCGGGACAGTACTTATGGGTCGGAACCGATGACGGACTGTCCCGCATCGACACCAGCAACGGCACGATTCTCTCTTTCTCCACCGACGACGGGCTCAAATCCATGGTATTCAGCAACAACGCAGCATACGCTTCTGATACCGGAGAAGTATATTTCGGACACAAAAAAGGCTTTTCCGTCATCTCTTCCAACGAGATAAAACAGAAAAGCCAAGATGCCACACGCCTGTCATTCACAGAGGCCACAGTAGGCGAACATCTAATCAACCTCTCGTACGAGAATACCATCAGACTCCACGAAAGCGACAAATCATTCACCTTCGAATTCGCAGACCTGTCATTCGACTCCTACGGCAAAAGCTACTTCTATCGACTCCTTCCTATAGACGCCTCCTGGAGTGAAGTCAAAAGTACCAACAAGCATGTAAGATATGAATGCCTCTCGGGCGGGAAATATACGCTTCAGATAAAAGCGGAAGACTCCCGGGGCAACTGCCTTGCCACCGACGAAAGAGAGGTCATCGTAACTCCATTTTTCTATAAGACATGGTGGTTTGTCTTAAGCATCATAATTCTTATAGCAGGATATATCGTGTTTGCGTTCAGGAGAAGAACACAACAAATAGTCCGCCAGCGGACAATCCTCCAGCAAGAGGTGGCCAAGCAGACCAAACTGCTCACGGAGCAGAAAAAGGAACTCGAAAAGAAAGCGCAGGAACTCCTCGAACAGAACAAGACCCTTCTTCGCCTCAACGAGGACTTGGCAGGCAACAAGATGATTATCGACCTCGGACAGGAATCCACGACCAAAGACAGGGATACAGCGTTCATGGACAGGCTGATGACCAAGATAAAGTCTCTCTACAAGGACCCTGACATCAGCGTCGATACTCTATGCAAGGAAATGGGAATGAGTCGCAGCGTCCTCAACGACAAGATACAGAACGCTTTCGGGCAGCCTACAGGGCAATTCATCCGCACCTACAGGCTCAATATCGCCAAGCAGATTCTTACCCAGGGGACCGGAGGAATGAATGTTTCGGAAGTAGCCTACGAAGTGGGATTCAACGATCCGAAATACTTCACCCGCTGCTTCACCAAGGAGTTCGGCATAGCACCGTCCGCCGTCAAGAGAAAAAGGGAAGAGTAGTCCTCCCCTGTAAAAGCGGCTAAGATTTTGACGCAAATTCCTTAAGCACCTTATACTGCCCCTTGCTGTCGGTGACCTTCCCGAACCGGATGGCATGAGACGGACAGTTGTGGTAGCATGCATTGCAAGTGACGCACTCCCCCATCCAGCGAGGGCCGTCCCGCATGATCCTTATATTCCCCAGCGGGCACACTTTCTCGCAAATGCCACATACGGTGCAGTCCTCAGTGTGCCAGAACTTGCTGTCATCCACAAGATGACGATAGAAATAACGGCGTACCAGATGAGTCTTGAGCCAGGCCATCTTGCCTACCAGAACATCCGAGCACACCGTACGGCAACGGATACGCGCCGCTATTGAAGGGATCCGGTCAAGCGAGCGGCGGATCTTAGATCTGGCCACATCCGGAGAATCCACATCCATCTTCCGGAAATTGACATAAGTCTCAGGCATCACCAGCCCGAACGCAGCATTGAGCTTAAGTCCGGCATATTTGTCAAGCACCTTGCGCAGCACCTTCTCCGTCTGTCCGGCCTCATCCCCGTAGGTGGTCACCATGTACGTATATTCCGGAAGCCTGTCCTTCATCTGCATCCTTTCGACAAACTCCAACACCGGCGTCGCCGGGGCCCAGCAATACACCGGAAAGACAAATCCAAGCGCCTCCCCTTCCTCCAACTCCACCGAGAAATCTCCCCTGGAAGCAGCCTCAGGGATAAATATCAGCTTCTCCGAAAGCTCCGCGGCAAGCTTCTCCGCTATAAGTCTGCTATTGCCTGTGCCTGAAAAATAAAAAATCATAACTTTTCTTATTGAAGACATACCTGACCAACACCCAACTGACCAGCGCTACCCCTATTCCGGCTACCACATCAAGGAAGAAATGCTGCTTGACAAATACCGTAGCGCAGAAAATCAGCAGCATGGTCACAAAAGAATAGCAACGGAAGCCTTTTCCCACTTCCGGCCTTCCAGCCACGGCAATATAAGCCATGGTGCTGTTGAGACAGTGGAAACTCGGAAGCAGATTATAGGCATATCTTCCGCCATCAATATTGTACCACGACCTCATCAGCGCAGCAAACGGCCCGGGCCGCGACGGATCGGTCAGTCCTTCAGCCACCCTGTCCATACTGGTAGGACACACGACCAGAATCACTCCGCCAATCACCAATGCCAGCGTATATGCCGTCACAAACCGCCTGAAATGCTCTTTGTCGCACAACGATGCTGCCATCGGGGCCATAAACCAGAACGGATATGACCAGATATATACTATCATGAATACCGGAATGACCGGAATGAACGAATCCACCACCGTCTTGGGACAGAACGGCTCGTTGCCTACAACACCCGCAAGCGCGTTCCCCAGCAGGTACAGCGCGTGCTGAAATATAAACAGCGCAAACGCCGCCACCACTCCATATCGGGGAATAGCATATTTCTTCTGCATAATAACTGACATCCTCTATTTCACCGTACTACAATGCCCACATTCATCTCCGCACCAGGGTATTCACATCAAGCCGCTACGTCAGGCTCTGCATCAAACCTCCACATCAAGACCGCTGTACCGGAACCACCGCAGCGACAATTGTCATAAGAGTCAAAAATCGTTTCATAACCAAATTCGCGGTATAATTCCTCCGAAGAATCAAAGTTGAAATATGCCACGTCGGCAATTGCATATTTGTCACGATTGTCGCGCTTATCACATTTTTCAATGTGTT
>HF986299.1:3316-12792 GCA_000432655.1 Bacteroides sp. CAG:1060 | reverse complement strand
AGAGCCTTGCTGGAAGGTGCGCTTTTCGTCATAATCATTCTTTTCATCTTCCTTGGCAACTTCAGGACCACGCTGATTTCGGTAATTGCAATACCAGTGTCGCTGCTTGCTACCATAATCGTGCTGCTCGCGCTCGGAATGGATATCAACACAATGACCCTCGGAGGCTTGTGCATTGCCATAGGTTCTCTGGTGGACGATGCCATAATCGATGTAGAGAACGTATATAAACGATTGAGGCAGAACCATCAGAAACCTAAGGAAGAGAGAGACAGCGTATTCAACGTAGTGTTTGAGGGATCGCGCGAAATCCGTTCATCGGTTATCAACGCCACCCTTATCATCATGGTTGCATTTACCCCGCTTTTCTTTTTGGACGGGATGGAAGGAAGGCTGCTCAAGCCTCTTGGAATCAGCTTTATAATAGCTCTTTTCATGTCCCTTATAGTGGCCATGACTCTTACTCCCCTGCTCTGCAAGGATATGTTGTCTTCTGACAAATATCTTACACGCAACAGTAAGGAGAGCATTGTAAGCCGGAAACTCTCGCAATGGTATGGTTATGCCCTTGACAAGGCTCTTTCTTACAAATCCGTCATAATAGGTGGCACGATATCACTTCTTGTCGTGGCAGTGATTGCATTTGCCGGAATGGGAAGCAGTTTCCTTCCGGACTTCAATGAAGGCTCGATGACCATCTCCGCCGTTACGGGACAGGGAGCCTCGCTTGAGGTAAGCGACCAGCTGGGTGAACTTATGGAAAAAGAATTGCTCCAGATTCCTGAAGTGGTAAGAACATCCAGAAGAACGGGACGCGGAGACCTGGACGAGCATTCGCAGGCCACGAACGGAGCCGAAATTGACGTGACATTCAAACTCGGCAAGCGCAGTAAGGATGCGGTATTCGATGAAGTCAGGGCCAAACTGAACTCCATACCGGGAGTAGCTGTCACCGTAGGACAGCCGCTCGGTCATCGTATAGACCACATGCTCTCCGGAACCAAAGCCGCCATAGCCATCAAGATATTCGGTACGGACCTCAGTGTCCTCCAGATGACCGGAAACAGCATCAAGTCCGCGGTGGCTGGTATAGACGGACTTGTGGATGTCTCTATCGAGCAGCAGGCCTCTACGCCACAGATTCTAGTCAAGGCCAATCGTGAGGCTCTTGCAATGCACGGTATAAGCATAGATGAGTTCAATCGCTTTATGGAACTTGCATTTGCGGGAGAAAAATTGTCCGACATATACGAGGGACAGCGCCGCTACGATGTGGTCATGAGACTTCCTGATATATACACAAGATCTCTTGACGGCGTTCGCAATGCCCTGATTGACACCGGATACGGAAGCAAAATTCCGCTGGAGGAGGTATCGGAAATCGTATCTTCCACGGGACCGGGAGCAATCAGTCGCGAGAATGTCCAGCGTAAGCTTGTGGTATCGGCCAATGTCAGCGGTCGTGATGTCGGAAGCGTCGTGGAGGATGTAAAATCTGTCATCGGGAAGTCCATATCGCTTCCGGAAGGATACAGAATAGAATACGGAGGACAGTTTGAAAGTGCCGGAAAGGCATCCAGAACTCTTGCCCTTGCCACCATTCTTGCCATTTTTATAATATTCCTGCTTCTCTACGCGGAATTCAAAGATTTGGGGCTGTCGCTCATTGTGCTTGCAAGTCTTCCGCTGGCCCTGATTGGCGGCGTATTTGCCGTATGGCTTAGTTCGGGAGTCGTAAGCATTCCTGCCATTATCGGGTTTATAACTCTATTTGGCATCGCCACGCGCAACGGAGTGCTTCTTATCAACCGATACCGGCATCTTGAGGACAGCGGAATGCCTCTGAGACAGTGCGTACATGAAGGTTCGGTGGACAGGCTCAACCCTATTCTTATGACCGCGCTGACATCAGCTCTTGCGCTCATTCCTTTGGTAATCAACGGTGACAAGACCGGCAATGAGATTCAGAGCCCTATGGCTGTCGTTGTGTTGGGAGGATTGATAACAAGTACGCTTCTCAATATCTTTGTGGTGCCTATAATGTACGAATGGTTTGAAAAAAGGAGGAAAAAATCATGAGGAAACTGACAATTGCCGCAATGCTTATGCTTGCCGCCGTCTATTGCGGGGCCCAGGATTTCAGCAGCATACTATCCGAAATAGAGCGGAACAATATCACGCTCAAATCCCTCAGAAGCAAGGCGGAGGCCGATAAATTGGATTATCGCACCGGACTTACTCCTGATGATCCGGAAGTTGAGATGGGGTATCTGTGGGAGACCAAAGATCCTGAAGGTGGTCATCGAATCGATCTTGGCGTGAGTCAATCCTTCGACTTCCCTACCGTTTACTACTGGAAAAAGAAAATATCGGACGGACAGTGTACGGCTGCGGAAATAGAGTATGCCATCGGCAGGAAAAACGTCCTGCTGGAAGCTCGCCAAACATGCATAGAACTTGTGTTCAACAATGCCGTATGCGCGATTTTGGCTGAGAGTAAAGACAATTCTGAGAGAGTTTTCAAAGGAATGGAACAAAGATATGCCCACGGGGATATCGGTATTGTCTCACTCAATGAGGCGCGGCTCAGCATGATGAACGCTTCGAGAGCATATAGGCACGCAGAAATCGAAAGGCAGGCCACGCTCGATGCACTGAAGCTTCTCAACGGAGGAAAGAGCGTTTCTTTTGAGTATGACTCATTCCCTATGATGATTATTCCTGAAGACTTCGAGCAATGGTATTCCGACGCCTGCCTGTCCAACAGCGAAATCGGTCTCTTGTCCAAGAATCTGGAACTGGCAGAATCCTCCGTGCGTCTGGCTCAGTCAGAATGGCTGCCCAAATTCGCTATAGGATACACTTCTGAGCGGGTTCCTGGCAGCACTTTGCAAGGTATAAGCGGAGGTATATCCATACCTCTCTGGTCCGGAAAAGGCAAGGTCAAGGCAGCCAAGGCAAGGCAACAGGCTTCAGCCGACATTCTCGAGGCCGACAGGACTTCCTTTATGAATTCCATGAAGTCCAAACATGACAGGCTCAAGTCTCTGTACAAACTATGCGAAGAGTACAGGACGCTGCTTGAAGATACGGAAAGTGCCGAACTGCTGGTCAAAGCACTTGAAGAAGGAGAAATCAATTTTGAACAGTACGCTACAAGCATGCAGTTGTGGTACAGTTCGCAGATGGAACTTCTTGAATCAGAGCGGGATTGCCACGTGCTTCTATCTGAACTTGAGGCTTTTAAGCAATAAAATTGCAACATTATGCTATATCATGTCTGTGGGTATAATTAAGTTTATTCAAAACTTTTTTATACTCACAGACTGTTTTTAAGGGGATTTTTGCGAAAAAATATTAAAAAACTTTAAAAAAAATTTGCAGAATTGATTTTTTGTAGTACCTTTGTACTCGGGTTGAGTAAGTGACCAGTCTGGCCCATCGACCTATTGGTTATTAGTTTTAGTGTTATTAATTATGTGGTTAGTGTGAGTTGTCGCCGTGAGGGTCACAACTCATTTCTTTTTTATACCCTTTTCAGAATCTTCGCAAGACCTCCTCTGGATTTCCAGAAGTTTATTTTCATTCAATGACGGGTCAGGGACAGGTGGGCGCTGCTTCGTGCAACCGGACAATTTCAGGACTGGCTTTCGCCCGGCGCCGACTTGTCGTAGATATCTTTTATGATAAGACCTGAAAGCGTCATACCGAAAATGCAGGTGATATGTGCAAGGGAGCCTTTCTGCTCACCCGTCACCTCATCGCCATATACACATTTGAAACTATGCTCAGGAATAGTTCTGCTCCTTCTGAGTTTTTTTCTTAGAGCCGCTCCGAGAGGACAGTCGCGAACCTTCCAGAAATTGCCCACCTTTATGCGTGTGGGGTCTATTTTTCTCGCGGCACCCATGGACGAAAAGAATGTGGCTGGAGAGGATGTGGCGGCCAGAATCAGCGCAGCCTTGTCTTTGAGGGAATCTATGGCATCCACAATGTAATCGTAGGTCTCAAGCTTAAAATCAGGAGCGGTATCTTCATTGAAGACCTTCTGAATGGCCACAATATCAGCTTCCGGATTGATTTTCAGGAGCTCTTCTTTCATGGCTTCCACCTTTGAGAGTCCTACTGTCAAGGTCGTTGCCATTCTCTGACGGTTGATGTTGCTGACATCCACATTGTCGGAGTCAACTATCGTTATATGTTCAATGCCCGCACGGACAAGTCCTTCTACGCACCAGCTGCCTACCCCACCTACTCCAAACACGATAATGCGCGCGTGCTGCAGGTTTTTCTGCACCTCTTTTCCGAGTACGAGTCCGGCCCTTTGAAATAATTCGTCGTATGAATAAGTTCCCATTCGTATTTTTTGACAAAGTAAATAAAAATACATATCTTGCACAAAATTTTGAACAGTAATGAAAAGAACCATAGCATCACCAAAAGCACCGGCTGCAGTCGGTCCTTATTCTCAGGCAGTAGAGTTGAACGGCACCCTGTTTGTATCAGGACAGCTTCCTGCAGATCCCCTTACAGGAGAGTTTCCGGAAGGGATTGAGGCTCAGACTCGCCGCTCACTTGACAATCTCGGATATATTCTTGAAGAGGCCGGTCTTACATTTGACGATGTAGTCAAGACCACCGTTCTTCTGGATGATATCAAGAATTTCGCAGCCATGAACGCCGTGTATGCCGAGTACTTCAAAGGCGACAAGCCGGCAAGAGTCTGCTATGAGGTGGCTGCCCTTCCTAAAGGCGCCAAAGTTGGTATTGATGCCGTAGCCGGCAGATAGGTTTTCTGTATGAAGCGTCTGTTGCTACTTCTGCTGTCCGTTTTTCTGCTTGGCTCCTGCCACTGCGGAGACGCTGACAGTAAGCAGGCGTTTCGGAATGCCGCAAAAGAGGTCACAGCTACAATTACCGCCGAGAAGTTGCCGGAGCCCCCTGACTCGTTCATGTCGGTATGCACCGTAAATTTCGGCGCGTCTCCATCTGAAAGTGCGCCAAGACCTCAGTCAAGGATCAATTTCAGTCTCACAGGCCGTCCGAGGCTGTTCACATGTGTACGCAAGTCGGAGTACGGCCCTTTTTATCTTCATCACCCCGTTCTGTCCGGTATAAATTCCGTACAGAATCATTTCATTTCACTAAGAAGGTTGCGTATTTAGTCGGTTGATTGTTGTTTTCTTCCTCACAGAGGAAAGGTTTAGTCAGTTTAATCAACAATCAATCAACTTAATATGGATAAAATTTTTTCAAGAACACGCAGTACGCGTGATATTATGGTGTCTGCCGGACTCGTGATTGCCGGCATTGCTATCGTGGCTGTTCCTTCAGCCGTATCTGTCAATATTCTCGGTGCCTTCCTATGCTTTGTAGGACTTGTGACATTCTTTATGCTCAAGTCGGCCAGAGTTGACAAGGAGACGGGCATCAAATACAAAAGAATCGTCAAATATTTCCCTTCCGAAAAGAAAGACGATATTATCAATGCTCTTTCTTCCGATCCTCAGAAATTCAACTGGAGCGAGAAAGACGATAGCGAAGGGATAATGGTTGACATATATTACAATCTTAAAGTCAACAAGGTGTACGTTCACTGTTTCAAGTACATTCCGTATGAATATTGTTCATGCTCCGACTGGTACGAGCTGGACGCCGACAAATGTGGCAATATGCTGCTTGATTAGGCAGTGGACCATAGCCTCTGAAACAATTCTGGCTGCTTCCTTTAAAAGAAGCAGCCAGTAATCTTTATAGGGGTAACCCGGTTTATTTCAGCGAAGCAAGAGATGCTTCCAACGCCTCAATCCTGGCCAGGGCGTCAGACTCCTTCTTGCGCTCGGTCTCTATGACCGCTGCCGGTGCGTGAGCTACGAACTTGTCATTGGACAGCTTTCCACGAACGGAAGCAAGGAACTTGCGCTGATGCTCGAGCTCGGCTTCCAGTTTCGACCTTTCTTCAGAACTGTCAATAAATCCATCCAGCGGAATGCTCATCTTCACCGTGCCTACGATAAACGAAACGGAGGCACCGGATGCGGCTCCTTCCCTTACCTCACCGATATTTGCGGCTTTGCGTATCACAGGAAGCAGTTCTGAGGCAAAATCACCGTCCACATAAAGCTCAAGGCTCTGTTTCGGAGAAATCTGCTTCTGCGCCCGAATACCTCTGATGGCGATAACGGCCTCTTTTGTCAAATCAAAATTATGGAGAAGTTCCGTATCGTAAGCGCTTGCCTTTGGAGTAGCGGCAAACATAATGGTCTCCCCTTCCTTTCTTGGCTCCATTGCCTGCCAGAGCTCCTCTGTGATGAAAGGCATCACAGGATGAATCAGGCGCAGAAGCTTGTCGAAAAACTCTACGGTAGCCTTATATGTGGCGCCATCGACAGACGCACCGTAAGCAGGCTTGACCATCTCCAGGTACCAGCTGCAATAGTCGTCCCAGAATAGTTTGTAGATTGCCATCAGGGCGTCTCCGATGCGAAGTTTGGAATAATGGTCTTCCACCGCTTCTATAGTTCGTGACAAAAGGCTGTCGAACCATTTGATAGCCATTGTGCTTTCCTGCGGCTGCGGGGCTGCGTCATCTACCTTCCATCCGCTCACGAGCCTCCATGAATTCCAGATCTTTCCGCAGAAATTTCTTCCCTGCTCAATCTGGGACTCATCATAGAGAATATCGTTGCCGGCAGAAGAGCAGAGCAACATTCCCAGACGTACTGCATCGGCGCCGTATTTCTCAATCAGGTCCAGCGGATTCGGACTATTGCCGAGAGTCTTGCTCATTTTGCGACCAAGCTTGTCGCGCACGATACCCGTGAAATAAACGTTTCTGAACGGAATATCCTTCATGAATTCGTCTCCCGCCATTATCATCCTTGCTACCCAGAAGAAAATAATGTCCGGACCGGTAACCAGATCGCTGGTCGGATAATAGTATGAAAGGTCCGCATTAGGCTTGCGTTCCGGGTGCCCCGGGAACTTAGGGTCAAATACGGAAATAGGCCAGAGCCAGCTTGAGAACCACGTATCCAGTACGTCTTCGTCCTGATGCAGATCCTCCGCCTGCAGAGACGGATCGATTCTCCTCGCTGCTTCGAGAGCTTTCTCTGCTGTCTCTTCCACAACTATCTGCCCGTCAGGAAGATAATATGCAGGGATACGCTGTCCCCACCACAACTGACGGGATATGCACCAGTCGTGGGCGTTTTCCATCCAGTGACGGTAGGTATTGCGGTATTTGTCCGGTACGAACTTGATATTTCCGGATTCCACGCTGTCAAGAGCCATGGCCGCCAATTTATCCATCTTGAGGAACCATTGAGCGGAAAGCTTAGGCTCGATAACGGCATTTGTGCGCTCCGAATATCCTATAGGAGAGGTATATTCTTCCGTCTTTACGAGATTTCCAGCCTCCTCAAGCAGTTTCACGATTTTCTTGCGGGCGACGAATCTGTCTTCGCCTACAAGAATCTGTGCTTTTTCGTTGAGCCTGCCGTGGTCGTCAATAATCTCAGTGACAGGAAGATTGTGTCTGAGACCTATCTGATAGTCATTTACATCGTGAGCAGGAGTCACTTTGAGGCATCCTGTACCGAAATCCATCTCCACATAACTATCCTCAATTACAGGTATCTCCTTGTTAATGAGAGGAATGAGAACCTTTTTTCCGCGAAGATGGTGATACCTCTCGTCAGCCGGGTTGATGCATATTGCAGCATCGGCCATGATGGTCTCCGGACGCGTGGTGGCTATGACAAGATACTCATCCGTAGGATTTCCCTGTCCGTCCGATATATAGTAGCGAAGATGATAGAAATGACTTTTGGTGTCCTTGTGTACGACCTCATCGTCACTGACAGCGGTAAGCGCCTCCGGATCCCAGTTGACCATACGGACGCCCTTGTATATCATTCCCTTCTTATAGAAATAGCAGAATGTGGCTATCACGGCATCCGTAAGCTCCGGCTCCATGGTAAACCTGGTACGGTCCCAGTCGCATGAAGCGCCGAGTTTGCGAAGCTGCTTGAGGATTATCCCTCCGTGCTCCTCTTTCCATTCCCACGCATGCTGCAGGAACTCCTCACGGGTAAGGTCTTCCTTGGAAATACCCTGCTCTTTGAGCCTCGCCACCACCTTGGATTCCGTGGCAATGCTCGCATGGTCCGTTCCAGGCACCCAACATGCGTTCTTTCCGTCCATTCGTGCCTTTCTTATGAGCACGTCATTGAGTGTGTTGTTGAGAACGTGCCCCATGTGCAGAATTCCAGTAACGTTAGGTGGCGGAATGACTATGGTATAAGGCTCCCGGGCATCCGGCTCAGAATGAAAAAACTTGTGGTCGGTCCAATAGGAGTACCACTTCTCTTCAACCGACGAAGGGTTGTATTTAGCATCTAATTCCATATCAATAAAGCGTCCTATGACGAATTTGCAAAGATAGTCAGATATTTGGATATAACTTCGATGAACCAAGAATATTTTAGCGACTATGCGCATATCTCTGAAAGAATCAGTAAATTTGCAAATCACATCTAAAAACCCAGATATGGACAACGAAAAGAATCCTATAAACAAGCTGGAAGTTCTCCCGGAAGCTGCGGGCGGAACATATTCCAATCTGGCTGTAATCAGCCACTCAAAGACCGAATTCATAATTGATTTTGCCGCCATTTTCCCGGGATTCAGCGGTCCCCAGGTGAGAAGCCGCATCATCATGGCACCGGAGCACTGCAAAAGGCTTCTTGGCGCCCTGGCAGACAATATCTCCAAATATGAAGGCCAGTTCGGAACAATAGGCATCGAAAACGGACAGCCTTCAGCGACTTTCAACCTTTCTGATCTGAATCCAAATGGCACAAAATCTTAATCTTCAGCGCATCAAGGCCATAGTATATGATATTGACGGGGTTCTCACCGACGGGAGCATCTACCTCCTGGATGAGGGGCCGGACAAGCTCGTTCGCGTAGTAAACGCCAAGGACTCGTTTGCTTCCAGAGCGGCTGCGTCCAAAGGATTTGTAGTCGGCGTCATTTCCGGAGCAGACACCAGGCCGCTGAGGAATCGCTGCGAACACATGGGCGCAAAACCTGAAAACGTTCACCTCGGGACCAGAGGGAAACTGAAAGTATTCTACAGTTTCTGCGAAGACAACGGTCTCAAGCCTGAAGAGGTGGCTTTTTTCGGGGATGATATTCCTGACACCCAGGTACTAAGGGCCTGCGGACTGGGAATCGCACCCGCCGATGCTGCGCCTGAGGCTCTTGAGGCGGCTGATTACATATGCAAGGCTCCAGGCGGGAGGGGATGCCTGCGCGAAGGAATCGAGATGATACTCAAATCTCAGGGAAAGTGGCAGTTTGATGAGGACAAGTTCCACCTGATATACTGATATGCTGAATCTTGAAGGAAAAAAGATAATCCTTGGCAGCAACTCTCCGAGAAGAAAGGAACTGCTTGCGGGCCTGGGCGT
>HF986299.1:0-3267 GCA_000432655.1 Bacteroides sp. CAG:1060 | reverse complement strand
TTTGAAGAGACCAAGGAGCCGGACCGCGAACCGGCTATGGTCCCGGTGGATATGAGCCTTGGGAAATCGCATGGCTTTCACAGACAATTGGAAGAAGGAGAAATACTCATCACCGCCGATACCGTGGTGATAGTGAATGGGGAGGTTCTCGGTAAGCCTCACTCGAAGCAGGAAGCGGTGGAGATGCTGCTTAAACTCTCCGGACGGAGCCATCAGGTGGTAACGGCAGTCACCCTTCGCAGCGCCACAAAGGAAAGGACCTTCTCGGTAAGCACGGACGTTGTGTTCGACTCACTCCCGAAAGAAAATATCGAATATTACATCGATACATACAAGCCTTATGACAAGGCCGGGGCTTATGCCATACAGGAGTGGATAGGATATACGGGAATAAGGGAAATCCGAGGCTCTTACTACAATGTTATGGGACTTCCTGTAAACAGGCTCTGGAAAGAACTCTCCGCATTCACAAAAGACTGATGTCCGAGAGGAAGTTCACATATCCGTTCCGATATACTCCGACCCCGGAGGTCGTCAGGGCGGCAGAGGATATGATAGATAGAATCGACGCCTCGGCCCGCTTACGGGAACTGTTTGCCGAGGGGAAAATGCTGGGTGTGCTGGAGACCGACAAGGGATTTTTATATGCTTTCAGCGGACTTGCCGGCGGACAGTCCGCCGTGGATGGATTTGTCCCGCCGATTTTTGATTATTCAGCTCCGGACGGGTACTTCCGAAAGAGAGAAGCCGAGATTTCCTCAATGGAAGACGGTCCTTCGAAAGGAAAGGCTTCGGCGCAGCTTCAGGACTGGCTGTTCTCTCAATATAAAGTTTTGAATGCCAAGGGAGAGAGCCGTGACATAAAGTCAATTTTCGCAGATAGCGGACTCATTGCTCCCGGAGGTACGGGTGAATGCGCCGCCCCAAAATTGCTCCAATATGCCTACGCCCATGGAATGCATCCTGTAGCCATGGGAGAATTCTGGTATGGTCGTCCCAAGGGAGGCCAGGTCCGACAGCAGGGACGGTTCTACCCGGCATGTACGGGGAAATGCGGGCCGCTGCTGACTTTCATGATGCAGGGACTGGATGTGGAGCCAAACCCCCTTGACAGGGATTTTCTTTATTCCGAACCGCGGGTGATATTCAGCGATGATGATATAGTGGTGGCAAGTAAGCCGTCGGGGATGCTTTCCGTCCCGGGGAAAAGCGGGCGAGGCTCCATGATGGACTGGCTCGCAGAGCAGTTCGGCCCCATTTTTTCGTGTCACAGGCTGGATATGGACACCTCCGGAATAATGGTATTTGCACGCACTTTGGAAGCAAAGGCCGATCTTGACAGGCAGTTCGCGTCCGGTGAGGTACAAAAAACATACAGAGCAAGACTTGAAGCAGGCAGGGTTCCATTCAGACACAAGTCAAAAGGTACCATTGCACTGCCTCTTGCGGCAGACTATTACGATAGACCGCGGCAGATTGTTGACAGGGCTCACGGGAAACAGGCTATCACCGAATACGAAGTGCGCTCAATTTTTCCTGACTCGGAAGTGGATATTGTCTTCAGGCCACATACCGGAAGGACACATCAGCTCCGCGTACATGCGGCACATCCGGACGGTCTGGGGCAGCCGATCAAAGGTGACAGACTCTACGGGAGCCGTTTTGGCGGACGGCTTTTCCTTCATGCAGAGACATTGAAATTCAGACATCCATCCACATGGAAGACCATCTGCTTTGAAGATACGGTCGAAATGAAATAGACCGCACCTTTTCAGGCGCGGTCCATCAAACCCAAATGACAATTATTTATTTGGCGAGTTTCTCCATAAGAGAGAGGACTCTGGCTCTGTTTTCTTCAATTTCAGCCGCATCGGTAGTTACCTCTCCGTACTTTCCTTGCTTCTTATAGAAATCGATAAGAGGCTCGGTCTGAGTGTGATAAGTCTTGATTCTATTATTAATAGTCTCATCGGAAGCATCATCGGCACGACCTTCGATAGCCGCTCTGTGCGCAATACGCTTACGAATCAGTTCGTCTGGAATCATTATGGACACCACGGCGGTAACCTGCTCTCCCCTCCTGGAAAGAATCTTGTCGAGATCTTCCGCCTGAGAGATGTTGCGAGGGAAGCCGTCCAGAAGAAATCCGTCGAATCCCTTTATTGTGTCAAACGCAGTCTCAATCATGCCTTCCACAACAGAATCCGGCACGAGCGCTCCTGCTTCAATCAAGGATTTGGCCTGCTTTCCAAGCTCTGTTCCCGCAGCAATCTCTGCACGGAGAAGTTCGCCTGTGGAAAGATGCTTGAGATTGTACTTCTCTGCTATTGCAGACGCGTGAGTGCCTTTGCCTGCACCCGGAGGACCGAAAAGAATATAATACTTCATGTCTGATAATATGTGATTATTCATCAATTACATAGATATCTCTGGAATTGCGTCCAAGTTCGTCATAGTCAAGTCCGAATCCCACTATGAATGCATTCGGGATGGCTTTCCCTACATAGTCAAGCTTTTCGTCCTTGTCATATACGTCCGGTTTGAAAAGCATCGTGCAAATCTTGACGTCGGCAGCCCCCTTATCAAGGAGCATTTCCTTAAGCGCCACAATCGTATTGCCGGTATCGACAATATCTTCGCACAATATTACCCTTCTGCCCTTTATGTCGGCGGTAAGGCCCATCACGTTGAGTACCGTACCTGTGGACTTGGTGCCCTGATAAGAGGACATCTTGACAGAGACCAGTTCGCAGTTGAAATCCAGTCTTTGGAGAAGCTCTCCGGTAAACACAATAGCTCCGTTCAACACGCAAAGTATTATAGGAACATCCTCACACCCGGCGAAATCGGCATTTATTTTAGCCGCTACACTATCGATGGACTTCAGTATCTCCTCGTGGCTGAGGAACGGTTTGAACGTCTTATCGTGAATTTTGATTGATTCTTTCATCTGTTTCAAATTATCGGCCTAATTTACGAATAATATTCGTATTTTTGACGAACCTAACTACACAATTATGAAAACGCTTCTCTTTCTGTGCCTTTTCGCATTGTCATACGGAAGTATCGAGGATGCCATGCTGGTAATTTCCGGAGCCTCCTGCATAGAGGAACTCACCGAAGATGCCGTGTCCATGTTCGCACATTACGCCGAACACCCCATTGATCTCAATGCTGCCTCCGAGCGGAAGCTCGTCTCAAGCGGACTCATGTCCTCGTAGCAGGCAGCAGCGTTGTGCGAATACCGAAAACGTAGCGGAGACGTGC
>HF986298.1 GCA_000432655.1 Bacteroides sp. CAG:1060 | reverse complement strand
GAGATATTCGGTACCGGAAACCCCCTCCTATATAGAATGGGGTTCAGGGGTGCTTCAATGGGAAGCGTCTTCGTGCCGGGAGAATGTTTGAGGTGATGTTTGCAGTGGTGGTATTATAGCTGATGACATTTGCTCGGGGGCTGATTAGCAGTCTGATGCGCAAATGCGGGTTATGCTGTTAGGGGGAAGAGAGAGTCAATTTCATATTGACTTAAATGCAGGAGACGGCGAATCTGCCCATTCGAGGAATGAAATTCACGGCGTAGTCTGATAGCGAGATCTATTTTCTGTTGAGTTCCGAGAGCGTTGATCTGTGGGACTCCGTATTCGCTTTTTATAATTTGAAATAG
This sequence comes from Bacteroides sp. CAG:1060, assembly GCA_000432655.1. Classification (GTDB taxonomy): domain Bacteria; phylum Bacteroidota; class Bacteroidia; order Bacteroidales; family UBA932; genus Cryptobacteroides. The sequence goes on along the minus strand of HF986298.1, from coordinate 262 downwards.
GCGCTTGAAGAGTTCGGAGTCTGTGAGAAATTCCTCTCCTCCGAGTTCAGAAGCAAGTTCCGAATTTGATTCGATATTTTTGCTGATCAAGTAAAAATAATGGTGCGCATCACGAAACATAGCCATTCCGGATTCTATTGAACAGAACGACAATGGGCAGATGTATCCGTCAATAAATTTCCATTGTCCTGGGAGGTGCGGGTCACGTCCACGAAACATAAGCCGCCGTTGGCTAGTATAGGGACTGTCGGGAAATGTTAAC
>HF986297.1:11101-12030 GCA_000432655.1 Bacteroides sp. CAG:1060 | reverse complement strand
AATACGCATTCGGTGCTCAAAAAGGCTTCCTGTGGTACGCGACTCATTCTCAGAGGCATTCGGTGTTAAAAACAGGCTTCTACGGTACAGAAGGAATATTCGGTACCGGAAACGCCCTCCTACGGTACGAGACAGAACTTGTGTGCTAAACACAGGGTTTTCCCTTGACCCTGAATCCAGTCTTCTCCATTGACACCATGTAGACTATAAGAGTCGAACGTGCTGTCACACACGATCCGGCCTACCGGAATCTTGGTATCCTGACCGGCTGGATAGCCGTTTTGTATTTAGAAGTAGAACCTCACACCGGCGTTGAGCTGGAAGTTCAGAGGTCTGCCGGACCATACCGTCTCCAGAGCCAATCCGCTGTCGGACTTTGAGCCGAAGTGCCAACTCAGCCCCGGCTCCAGATAAAGCCCCACGAGAGAAGACAACTTATACGCTGCAGAAGCGGAAGCCGTCAACGACCAGTACAGCGGGAAAGCCTTCCCGTTGCTCGCAGACTTCACTGGCTCAGGGCCATTGAGCGCCAGACGCGTAACAGTCTTGGAGGCAATCGCTTTGTCCACTCTTCCTCCACCAGCCACACTTAACTCAAACAAAGGATTGTCTATAATCTTGTATCCCACCTTGAGGGGAACGCCGAGCAAATGAACGGTCTGAGTGAGGCAGCTTCGACTCTCTGAAGAGCCGGAACTTGACTCCGACACAAGACAAGTATAGGACAGACCGCTGCCAAGGAAAAACCTTCTTCCCAAATCGTACGATACCTCCACACCGACAGATACAGGCTGATAAAACCTGTGCTCGGACTCCACTGAGCGGAAAGTATCCCCCATAAGTACCCCATTGTAAGGAAGTTTGCCTTTGGAATCAAGTTTAATCGGCATGCCGTCGTTGGTCCCAAACGGAACCGTACTTGACACAAA
>HF986297.1:3076-11007 GCA_000432655.1 Bacteroides sp. CAG:1060 | reverse complement strand
AAGAGCCAGACGGGAACGTTTGCTGGCGGACGAAGTTTCCCTCTCTTCGGCAAACGGATCTTCGAAATCATCTTCCGAAGAAAACTCCTGCTCGCGGCGTGCCTTAGGCTCCTGCTGCTCGACCACCGTGCACTCCTGAGAAGGAGATACGGTGGCATCCACATCAATAAGCACCCCTCCGAATGCATCGCCTGCCGAAGCCTTTTCTTCCGATGACATTTCTTCTAAAACCAGCCTCTCATCCAAAGCTGGCACCCCATTCGAAGCCAACCTTTCATCCGAAGACAGCCTTTCATTCGAAGCCAACCTTTCATTCGAAGACAGCCTTTCATCCGAAACCGGCCTCTCATCCGAAGGCACCGAAGCCTTAGCGGGCGCGATATTGGCGGCGTCACCTTCTAAAACCTTGTCCGCAATTATACTCTCGGAAATCATATCCCCCGGCACCACCGTCACCTGAGACTCGCCCCCGGAAAACGGCAGCAACAATCCCACACACACAGCCGCCATTGCCAAAGCGGGCACAACATACCACCACAGATGTCCTCGGTCCCGCGAAAGATTCCCGGACGAGGACGCCGATTCTGCAACCCCACTTCCAGCCATTACGCCTTTCTGCCGAAGGGAAGACGCGACAGATTCCCAAAGCCCGTCCGGCTCCGGTTCTCCGTAAGCTTCCATCCTGTCTCGAAGCTGACTTTTCCAATCGTTTCTTCTATCTTTCATCGGAATTGTACTCTTTAATTTTCTTAGCCAAGAGGGACCTTGCCCGGCTGAATTGTGAATAAGAGGTATTTTCAGAAATTCCAAGAAGCTCTGCTATCTCCTTATGGCTTTTCTGCTCAAACACATACAGACTGAACACTGTCCGGTACCCCTGCGGCATGGAACGGATCATTTTCATAAGTTCCGGCATGGGAACGGCGTCTATCTCCGGTTCTTCTTCTGAGGGAAAATCCATCCCCGGCTGCAACAGGTCTTCCGGAATATTCTTATGACTGCGGATGAACATAAGCGCTTCATTCACCACCACCCGTCTCATCCACAGCTTAAGGGAACCCTCTCCCCTCCATTCAAACTTGTCCAGAGAACTGAAAATCTTCAGGAAACCGTCCTGGAGCACGTCCTTGACATCATCTTCTGATGATATATAACTCCCGCACACGGCGGCAAGATACTGCACATACTTGTCATACAAAGACTTTATTGCCGCAGAATCCTGTCGCCGTGCGCGTTTGACCAACTCGTACTCACTATTGCCGGTCCTCCAGAACATCAGTCGATATTAAGACCTTTCGCTACTTTGTCAAAGGAAGGCTTGCTTCCGGTCTCAGATGATTTTCCGGTGCAGTACTTGAACTTCACGGTATGCTCACCGCCAAAATATGCGGATCTGTACTTTATGATCAGATCAACATCCTTGCCTCCGGTCGACGGAAGTGATGCAAGGTCGAATGCGACGATTCCGTTGACATCCATAGAACTGCCGGAAATGTAGTAATCATCGAAGGCATTGTGTCTGAGCACCAGCACGTACGGATTCTTAGGGTCGGTACCGCTCACAAGATTGATGGCGTGTACCTTGTTAGGACTACCCCACTGAGCTCTGAAAGAAAGGGTCAGATATCCGTCCTCCACGATTGTAACCCAATTACCTACGACATCTACAGGGTCATTGCCGTACACCACATAATCCCTGTCACCAAGAGTAGGGACTATGGACTTGGTGCGGACGCTGTCTATCCAATCGACCATCACCACCTTGTCAAAGCGGCTATTATTGATGTCGGTGGAAGGCTGATCCTCAACAGTAAGATGTGCAAGAGCCCTTACCTGCTTCTCCCCGAACGGAGATTTCTTGAGATTGCTCGGCTTGGCGGTAGTCTTGTCGTCCAGCTGAAGATAGAACACCCCTTCAGCATCGTGCTTCACCGTAACGAGAGCATTGGCGTAAAACTTGGAATAATCCGTGCCGTTCTTATTAAAGTCGCAGGAGGTCATCGAAAATGCAACTCCAGCCACCACGGCAAATGACAATATTATCCTTTTCATATTCAAACAGTTTTTGATCTTTACCTACATAATGCAGATAATGTCCGAACCTTGCATCAAATAAAGGAAAATTTTCTAAAATCACACAATACCCTGAATATGGGGGCTACTTCAGAGATTTGGCGGCATTGAGTCCAGCCAGCGCCCCGGTACAGAATGCGGTCTGAAGATTATATCCACCGGTATCTGAATCCACATCCAGAACCTCTCCGCAGAAATACAGCCCGCTCACAAGTCTTGACTCCATGGTCTTGGCCACCACGTCATCTGTCGACACTCCGCCGGCCGTCACCACAGCACGCTCATAACCGACATATCCCGCTATATCGAACCGCCACACTTTCAATGCCTTGGCTATACTTACGAGATTGATCCACAGCTTTGTTTCCGTCCTGCTCCTACGCTCAAGCGTATATATCTCGCGATGCATCTCCACGAATGCCGGAATCAAGTCCCACGGCATCAGTTTACCAAGAAGAATACGGCATTTCTCTTTCTCGCGAAGCCTTGCCGAACGGGGATCCTTATCCACTTCCTTCCATAAAGTCTTCACCCTTTCGGTAATTTCAGTCAGGGTCACACCAGGCTTCAAATCCATCACAAGAGACACTTTCGAGCCGTTAACAATCGATTTTACGGCCTTACGGCTCATTCTGAACCCAAGAGGCCCTTCAATTCCACCATCGGTAAAATCCACATCCCCTTGATCCGTATCCACCAAATTGTCCTGCACGTATAGGGAAAGTCCCACGTTTTTCATCTGAATTCCGCACAACTTCTCCCCGAGTTCACTTAAAGGCGTGCTTTTGTCAATATGAAATCTGTCGTCAGCATCGGCCCGAGGGTGCCTAGTATCCTCCGTTTCCTTAATCTTGTATCCCTTAGGGACAAGCGCGGTCAATGAAGGAAAGGTCGGTACGATATGATGCCCGAGAGCACTGGCCCAGGCAAAGCCGTCCCCGGTAGAACCTGTCGTTGGATAACTCAATCCGCCAGTCGCAATTATCACCTTGCTGCACAGATACTTACCTCCGTCCTGCAACAATACCTCAAAGCCATTGCCGATGCTTTTAACTTCCTCAACCACGGCTTCACATTCAATCTTCACCCCCGCTCCGTGACATGCATTCACAAGCGCATCCACCACATCAGAAGCATGATATGACACAGGGAAAGCTCTGTCGCCTCTTTCCACCACCGTCTTCATACCCATAGCCTCGAAAAACTTCACGACCGCAGAGGGAGGTAAATTATAAAAAGATGACTTGACAAAAGACACACCGGACCGGACATGAGAAGAGAAGTCGTTCCATTCCTTCACATTCGTGAAATTACACCTGCCCTTGCCGGTAATCATCACCTTCCGCGCAGGACGCGGCATCTTCTCAAGCACTGTCACCTGAGCGGCTTTTCCGGCCTTGACTAACGACGAAGCCGCCGAATACGCGGCCATAAGGCCCGATGCTCCACCGCCGATTACTACTATATCTGACTTCATAACAAACCTTACGATACCGCACAAAAAAAGGGAAAGCTTAGTACATCGCACCGCTACGACCTCCTACCTTTGCTGCCTTCCGGCCCTGGAGGATTTGGAGGGAGCTGGTCGTGTACGACTTTCCCGCTGCAAATATACCAATTATTTTTTAAATACTGTTAAAAATCAGAGGAAGGATGTCATCCACACGGTCAAATTTCCAAATAAGCCCGTCTGCAACCATAATTACGGACATCGGCTTCCCGGATTTGGCCTGATATTGCGCCATCACCTGACGGCACGCGCCGCATGGGGTCGCAGGAGAAGTACCAAGCATGCCAAGAACACCTCCGGCAATGGCGATGGAAAGCATATCTTTGTCCGGGTAACGGCTGCTGGCAGCAAACATTGCCGTGCGTTCAGCGCACAACCCGGACGGGAAGGCGGCGTTTTCCTGATTGGAACCTTTGACTATCTGTCCGTTGGAAAGACGCACTGCTGCTCCCACATGGAAATGTGAATATGGGGCGTATGCTCCGCTCATGGCTTCAATTGCAGCGCCTACAAGCTCCCTGTCCTCGGGAATCATCTCATCTACAGATCGGAATTCACTATAAGTAATATCAATATGCTTCTGAATCATATCAAATAATGGTTATTTGGCCAAATATAGCAAAAAAACAGATAACCCAAGCCCACATACGCAAACAATACACCAGTTATCAAGGTTTTGGAGCCATAAGTGCCTTTGGATTTCTGACAGCTAAGTCGTATTTTTGCAACCATGAAAATTTGCGTAGGACTGTCAGGAGGCGTGGACTCCAGTGTGGCCGCTCTGCTTCTCAAGAGGCAGGGCTATGACGTATTTGCCATGTTCATGCAGAACTGGCATGACACAGAAGGAACCCTTCACGGTGACTGTGAGTGGGAAGAAGACAAGTTCATAGCCGAGATGGTCGCCAGGAAAATCGGCATCCCGTTCTATTTCATTGACTTGAGCGAGCAATACCGAAAAAGGGTGGTGGACTATATGTTCGACGAGTACTCGAAGGGCCGCACCCCCAACCCCGATGTCCTGTGCAACAGGGAAATCAAGTTTGACGCTTTTTTGGAAGCCGCCCGCAAACTCGGAGCCGACATGGTCGCTACCGGACATTACTGCCGCAAAGAGACTCTTCCGGACGGTTCCTGCCGGATACTCGCCGGAGCCGACCCCAACAAAGACCAGAGTTATTTCCTGTGCCAGCTCAGCCAGGAGCAGCTTTCCGCGGCAATGTTCCCGATCGGAGACATCTGCAAGCCTGAAGTCAGGCGTCTTGCAAAGGAAGCCGACCTCCCGTCAGCAGACAAAAAGGACTCTCAGGGAATATGTTTCGTGGGAAAAGTTGACCTCCCCGTATTCCTTCAGCAAAAACTCGAGTCTGTGGAGGGCGATGTTGTGGAAGTCTTCGACAGATACTACGAAGACAGCGACAAATACAGACATGACATGGAACTGCTCAGTCACACCGGCACTCTCTCGGACGGTGACCTTATGGAGCTTTCCACGCCGCTGGACTACTCCGACATTAAATTCGAGACAGAGACTTATCGCTCCGGGAAGAAACACATCAAGAAGACAAGATACAAGGCCAACCCGTGGGGAGAAGTCATCGGCAGGCACGAAGGTGCCCAGTTCTACACCAACGGACAACGCAAAGGGCTTGCCATAGGCGGGCACAAAGAGCCGCTGTTCGTAATCCATACCGACATAGCACGAAACACCGTGTTCGTAGGAGAAGGAGAACACCATAAGGGACTTTCGCGCAGCTGCCTGTGGATTGCCCCCGAAGAGATTCACTGGATACGTCCGGAACTTGCGATGAAAACCGGCGAGCAGCGCCGCTACAAGGTACGCATACGATACAGACAGCCCCTTCAAGACGCCACGCTCCTAATGAGGCAAAGCGGACTTTTCGTACTCTTCGACACCCCTCAGAGGAGTATTACCCCGGGACAGTTCTGCGTATGGTACGCCCCTGACTCTGAAATGGTCGGAAGCGGCGTAATCTAACCTTCCAGGACAGAAGCGGCGCAGGCTACAGCCACATTGATGCCGTCCATCGCACTGGATACAATTCCTCCGGCATACCCGGCACCCTCTCCGCACGGATACACTCCCGGAATGGACACATATTCATAAGACTCGGAGTCCCTGGGTATGCGCACCGGGGAGGAAGTTCTGGACTCCACTGCAAGAAGCAGAGCCGCATTGGTATAATAATTCCTCATTTTGACCCTCGGGAAGACTTTCTGCAGCCTCGAAGCCACCATTTCAGGAAGAAGGGTATGCAGCGGAGCGCTGACCACTCCCGGATGATATGAGGTCTCCGGCATAGTCTTGGAGATTTTCCCCAGACAGAAATCCTCCATTCTCTGGGCAGGAGCGGCCATAGGATTGGCGGCCCCGGCACCAAGGCTGAATTTGTACATATCGGATTCCACCTTGTGCTGAAAGTCCATCATTTTCAGGGGGCTGTCACCCGGAACATCTTCCGGTTCGATCTGCACCACCACTCCGGCATTGGCAAATTTGCCCGTTCGGCCGGAATTGGACATACCGTTGAGCACAATTGTCTCCGGCTCGGTAGATGATGGCACCAGGATGCCTCCCGGACACATGCAGAAAGAGAATACACCCCTGCCGTCCACCTGCTCCACAAACGAATATTCCGCTGCCGGCACACCTGGTTTCCACTGACCGTGATACTGGCACCAGTTGATCTTCTCCTGCGGATGCTCCACCCTCACTCCCATGGCGAAACCTTTTGCCTCAAGAGCGCCTCCGGCGGAGAGCAGCATCTCATAAATATCTCTGGCTGAATGACCTGTAGCAAGAATAACCCTGCGACCGAAGTATTGTTTCCCGTCCGAAGACTCGACCTCGAACCCCTCCTTAGGATTGCCACAGACAGCTGTAACCTTGGTACTGAAGTGATACTCTCCGCCTTTCTCCTCAATAAACTTGCGTATATTCTCCACTACCACAGGCAGTTTGTCCGAGCCGATATGAGGATGCGCGTCGATGAGAATATCCTTGGACGCCCCGAACTTCACAAGCAGATGCAGAATTTCACGTATGTCTCCGCGCTTTGTCGAGCGGGTGTAGAGCTTTCCGTCCGAGAAAGCACCGGCGCCGCCTTCCCCGTAGCAATAGTTGGACTCCGGATTGACCGTTCCCTCACGGGAAAGCCTGGCCATATCGACCTTGCGTGCATGAACATCCTTGCCGCGCTCGAGAACCACCGGACGAACTCCCAGCGATATAAGCTTGAGGGCAGCGAACATTCCTGCAGGACCGGCACCCACCACAATCACCGAAGGGGCATCATGGACATCCCCGAATTCCGGAAGCGAATACGGCTCATAATGGTCCTCAGGGCCATAAGCTTCGTACTGATAACGCCATACAGGCTCCTTACGGGCATCGATGGAGCGCTTCTTGAGCACCCATTTCATCCCCGAGGCCTTGGCCTCAATCTCCTTGAGTCTGGGCTCCCTTGTGAGAGGACATACTATCTCGAATGTCTTCATCGGCTTAGAAATCTGAAATTCTTGAGACAGGGGCCACGTCAAGCGGAGCACGCTCCCCGGCAAGATAATGATAATATCCGGCTATGGCTATCATAGCCGCATTGTCAGTAGTAAACTTAAACTCAGGAAGATACGTATTCCATCCACGCTTGCGTCCCTCTTCCTCTATGCGGGTTCTCAGTCCGCTGTTGGCCGACACTCCGCCGCCGATTGTAATCTCCTTGATTCCGGTCTGCTTGGCGGCCTTGATAAGCTTGTCCAAAAGTATGTCTATCAGCGCCTTCTGGAATGATGCGCAGATATCTTCCTTGTTTTTCTCCATAAACTCCGGATCCTTGGCCATCTCGTCTCTGACGAAATACAGAAGAGAAGTCTTTATGCCGCTGAAACTGTAGTCAAGTCCCGGGATATGCGGCTTGGCAAACTTAAAGCGCTGCGGGTCACCCTGCTTGGCGAGGCGGTCCACTATAGGACCTCCCGGATATCCAAGCCCCATCATCTTGGAGCATTTGTCGAACGCTTCTCCTACGGCATCATCTATGGTCTGGCCGAGAATTTCAAAATGCAGAGGGTCGTCCACTCTCACAATCTGGGAATTGCCTCCGCTCACAAGCAGGCACAGATAAGGGAATGACGGCGCCCGCACAGGCTTGTCCGGCTGCTTTACGAAATTGGCAAGGACATGTCCCTGAAGGTGATTGACCATCACGATAGGGATACCAAGCGAAATTCCGAGAGCCTTGGCGAATGACGTACCCACTAAAAGGGAGCCCAAAAGCCCCGGTCCGCGGGTAAACGCTATGGCCGTAAGCGCCGATTTGTCCACACC
>HF986297.1:1106-3060 GCA_000432655.1 Bacteroides sp. CAG:1060 | reverse complement strand
CACCTGCCCTTGAAAGCGCCTCGCTCACCACAGGGACGATATTGAGCTCGTGTGCACGGGAAGCGAGTTCCGGCACGACGCCTCCGTATGTCTTGTGAACATCCTGACTGGCTATCACATTGGACAGCAATACACCGTCCTTGATGACGGCTGCAGAAGTATCATCGCAGGATGACTCTATGCCAAGTATTATGTCTGCCATATCTATATTGTTAAAGCCCGCAAATTTACGAATAAATTCCTATATTTGTATGATTGGTATATGAAGAGGATGCGCTCATACATAGTGGCGAGAATTGCCGGGCTTCTGGTAGTCGCGGTGATGGCTCTCGTGTATGCCGTACAGACCCCGAAAGTCCAGACACGCCTGAGCAGAATGGCGGTGGAAAGATTTCAGGAAGCGTTCGGAGGCACGCTGACATACGGAGAATTGGGAATTCTTCCATCCGGGGCGCTTGTCCTCAAGGACGCACTGCTGCTCGACAACGATCCATACACGGAAGACGAGTTCGACCGAGGCTGGAGAAGAGTGGACACCGTTTTCTATGCCAGGAGCATAAGTGCCACATTCACCCTTCGCACCCTATTCGAGAAAAAGGGCCTGCATTTCGGCAAGGTTGACATCCACGACGGGTATTTTCACCTTACCGCCGAGCCGGGAGAATATTCCACCAACATCACCCGTATCTTCAGAATCAAGTCCGAGGACACGGAGCGGACCATAGGTCCCGATATATTCGATATCCGGAAAGCAAATATCCACAGCTTCCGGTACAGGATGAACAATTTCAATAAAAAGAGCAATTGGGAAGCGGAGCAGCCGTCCATAGATTACGATGACGTGGATGTCTGTTTCAGCGCTACAGCAAGCCGGCTCAGATTCAGCGGAAGCCGTATGTACGGCAGGATGGATTCGTTCCGGGCCAAAGAGAAATCAGGATACGCGATAGACGAGCTGAGCGGAAGTTTTGCCGTCGGACTGGGTAAGACAGAGATCCAAAACCTCCATTTCAGGGACAGCTGGTCCGACCTCAGACTCAAGCGGTACACCATGACATACGACAACCCTGAGTCTTTCTCGGAATACATCGAAGAAGTGCGGATGACGGCGGATTTCAGGCCGAGCATCGTAGCCATGAAGACCGTTTCCTACTTCGGCGGAGTCTTTCCGGACAACAAATCCGTAATAGAAATAAAGCAGGGACACTTCGAAGGGTATGTCAACGACTTCAGCGTGGAGGCATTTGACTTCAAAGACTCGTTCAGCGGAATCGGAGGCAGAATCAACTGCCGGCTCACCGGTATTCCGGAAGTGACTGACATGCTCACTGACATAAAAGTCAACAATATGGAATTCACGCTCTCCGGCCTCGCGAAGTTCCTGCTCGGATTCCATGCCGACCTCCCGAAGGATTTCCATAAAATCGCAAGAGGATGCACCTTCAACCTCACCGCCTCCGTTTCCGGTCCGATCAGCAGGCTCAAGGCCAAAGGAACCGTAACCTCCAAAGCCGGAGATCTGGCACTCTCGGCGGACCTCCGCAATCTTCTGAACTCCGGAAGAAACATGGAAATAGGCGGCAGCCTCACTGCGTCATCCATTGACCTGTACAGGTTTACAGGCAATGCAGAACTGGGGAAATGCAGCTTCCATTCGGACCTGAGCACCGTGCTGAAAAAAGGCATTCCAGACATCAACGTGGACAGCCTCTCGATAAGCCGGCTTGAAGCTTTCGGATATAACTACTCGAATATCAGTGCCAAAGCCAGCGTACAGAACGGCAGGGCCAGGGTACAGATGGAAAGCACCGACCCGAATCTGACCTTCCACATAAAGGCCATGGCAGACCTTGCGCCCGAGATGGCCATCCGGAGTTATTCCATTGACGGAGCCATCGGCAACGCTGACCTGTACGCCCTCAATATCGACAAACGCGGCCTTTCCAGAGTGGCG
>HF986297.1:0-1090 GCA_000432655.1 Bacteroides sp. CAG:1060 | reverse complement strand
AGAGTGGCGAGGACTCTGAGCGGAGACTTTACCGAAAGGGACGGGTTCTTGTATGGCAACGCCACCATAGGAGACGTCACCTTGGAGAACAGCATGGCCAAGAACAATATCGGGAATCTTGCTTTAAGGGCATACAGGCTCGCAGACGAGCAGTTCTTCACCATGGACTCTCCTTTTGCCAGTTTCAAGCTGTGCGGCACCAACGGATTTGCAGACATTGCAGACGATGTGATGAATATCACACTCCGCAAGGAGCTTAGCGCCTTGTATCAGGACATCGGCCCGGTGAGCGAAACCTGCGGCCATTACGGACTGGATCTTCGCCTTCTCGACTCCAGAAAGCTGTTCGCTTTCTTTGTGCCGGGGCTCTATGTGGCGGACAGCAGCTCCGTCAAAATCGACATCGACAGAAACGGCATCATGTACGGCACCGTAAGTTCACCAAGGGTAGCGTACCGGGGCACTTACATCAGAAACGCCGTGCTCAGCTTCGACAACGACGACAACGGACTGTTCGTGCATCTGTACGGAGACAACCTCCGATCAGGGAAACTCGAAATGCGCAAACCGCGCCTCAACGCCATGGCGGACGACAACAACCTCAGCCTCTCCATGAACTTCGACAAAGTGCCGGGCATCTCGGAAGGAGGCGATTTCCTGATAAACGGGCTGTTGTACCGGGATTCCACCAACACCCTTGTAGTCAAGGCTCATCCTATGAATTCTTACCTCTCCGCAGGAGAGACAATCTGGAATATCGGAGAATCCGACATAGCCATAAGGGAGCACGACCTGTTCGTGGATAATTTCATCATACGCAGCGGCAAGCAGTCCATTACCGTGGACGGAGGCATCTCAAGAGACCGAAAAGACACCCTGTTCCTCAATGTGTCCAACTTCGACCTCGCGCATGTGGATGAATTTCTGCCAAGAAAATACGGCCTCAAAGGCACTCTTGACGGAGGAGCCTTCCTGAACTCCGAATTCGGAAAGGCCCTCGGCATGCTGGCTGACATGAAAGTGGATTCCCTGCAGATAGGCGGAGTGGATGCGGGCAATTTCCAGTTCACCGCCATCCTTGAAGACCAGG
>HF986296.1 GCA_000432655.1 Bacteroides sp. CAG:1060 | reverse complement strand
TAGTACGATTTCTGACTGCCCGGGCGAGCTGCATTCTCTGACGTTCTCCAGTCGAGAGAGTCGCTGCCGAACGGTCCAGAGACAGATATCCTATCCCAAGGTCCATCAGCCGTTTGGCTGTGTCCAAAAACGATTCGCAGATGCTTTCGGCCATTGGTCTCATCTCTTCTGGAAGCGAACCTGGTACACCTTTGACCCATTCCACAATCTCGGTAAGAGTCATTGTGCAGGCCTCGGCTAGGGTCATGCCCCTCAGTCTTGGCGCCCTTGCCGCATCGGAAAGCCTTGTGCCTCCGCAGTCCGGGCATTTGTCAAGCTTTAGAAACCTCTCGACCCTCTTCATCCCTTTCTCGTCCTTGACCTTTGCCAGTGCGTTCTCGACCGTGTATGTGGCGTTGAAAAAGGTAAAATCCAACTCGGCCGCGTCATTGGAATTCTTGGCATTGTAGAGGATGTGTTTTTTCTCCGCCGGGCCATGAAGGACAATGTCTTTTTCCTTGTCTGTCAGGTCTTTGAAAGGTACGTCTGTCCGTACGCCCATCGCCCTGCAGACATCCTTCATCAGCGACCACATCAGTGTGTTCCATGGTGCGACCGCACCTTCATCTATGGTAAGGTTCCCGTCCGGGATGAGTGTGGAACTGTCAACGGTGCGGATGGTCCCGGTGCCGTCGCAGGTCCTGCATGCTCCCTGACTGTTGAATGCCAGGTCTTCGGCTCCGGGCGGATAGAAATGTTCCCCGCACACAGGGCAGACAAGATCTTTTCCTGCAGCGACCCGCAATGACGGTTCTACATAATGTCCGTTGGGGCATCGGTGGCTGGATAGCCTTGAGAACATAAGTCTGAGACTGTTAAGCAGTTCCGTCCCCGTGCCGAAAGTGCTGCGTATGCCCGGAATTCCAGGCCTCTGATGCAGGGCGAGAGCCGCCGGAACATAAAGGACCTCATCCACATTGGCCTTCGCGGCCTGCGTCATTCTTCTTCTCGTGTAAGTCGAAAGAGACTCAAGATAACGTCTTGAGCCTTCTGAATACAGTACCCCAAGCGCCAGCGAGGATTTTCCGGAACCGGACACCCCGGCTATTCCCACAATCTTCCCAAGCGGAATATCTACATCCACATTTTTAAGGTTGTGCACCTTCGCACCACGCACCAAAATCTTATCCGGATACACCTTTTTCATTGACTCTAAAATTCAGTAACCTTAAAAATACTTTTCATGTTACTTGCAGCCCCAAAATTAGCGAAAAAAACCTGATGCTCCTATGGAAGAAGTTGAAAAATCGGATAATCGACAATTGTGCAGACATGGGAAGAATTACTGTATTCCGACACGGACACCCAGTGAAAACATTCTGCCGAAGCCCCAATAGCCGCGAAAGGAAGCCAGGTCATGAGTTGTGCCGTCCTTTCCTCTTTCTATATAGGTGGTATTGAGTAAGTTATCGCCGCGCACAAATACATTCAGACCTATTTTTCTCGTGGACCTGGCTCCATACTTCCATTCGTAAGCCCAAGAGACGGAAGCGCCGACCAGCTGATACCCCGGGATTCGGTATGAATACTGACGGTCATCGGGGGAGTTTCGTGCAAGCGGATCGAAATCAGCATACATCCTGTTATTGAACTGCCAATCTGCACTGGCGGAAAAGCCTGCCGGAAGTATGAATTTTACGGAAGCTCCGATTTGTGTCTGCGGGGCATCAGCGACAGGGAGTCCGTCACAATAAACATTGACCCTTCCTATCTCCGTTCCGGAATAGTCATCGTAGATTATTGCGGATACGTCTTTTGTCCAACGCCAATTTCCGACAGAAGC
>HF986295.1 GCA_000432655.1 Bacteroides sp. CAG:1060 | reverse complement strand
GCACAAGTTTTGAGATGCTGTCAGGGTTCTCAAGAACGGACTTGTGGCTCTCTGACGAGCCGATACTGCTCACAATACCTTCACCCACGCGAGCGAGAATGGTCTCCTCTCCTGCACCTCCGACGAGTTGTTTGATATTGGCGCGTACAGTAACCCTTGCCTTTGCAATAAGCTGGATACCGTCTTTTGCTACGGCTGTTACCGGAGGAGTGTTGATGACTTTCGGATTGACGGACATCTGCACGGCCTCCAGAACGTCGCGTCCTGCAAGGTCAATGGCAGAAGCCATTTTGAAGTCGATAGGAATATTGGCCTTGTTGGCTGAAATGAGTGCCATTATCACCTTTGTGACATTACCCTTGGCGAGGTAGTGGGCTTCAAGTTCATTCGCTTTGAGTGAAAGTCCTGCTTTGGTTCCGGTAATCATACCCATCACGATTGTTTTCGGGTTGACCCCTCTCCAACGCATGAGGAGCAGCTGGATAAGAGATATATGTACTCCGGACAGGATGGCTTGGAACCACAGAGCCACAGGGAAGAACCACAGGAGGATAATAAGGGCGACGACAACAATCGCCACAAGAATGATTGTTTCCATATATTTTACTTATTTACAGGTTTTACAAGTACTTGATTGTCAACGATGGCGATAACATCAACCTCGGTACCGGCACTAATCATTGAATTGTCGGCCGATTTGATTTCGCAGGTGACGTTTCCGAAGCACCCCGTACCGATAGGAGCGAGTCTGGTCTGGGCAAAGCCTCTGTCTCCGACCTTGAGCCTTTGCTGATCGGTATTGACCTTTGACGTTACTTCCGTATTGAGTTCAAATCGCTTCCATGTCTTGCTCCGGAGAATGACAGTTATCATTACTACCATGATTAACAGCACCGTGGCTGTGACCCACCATCCGGCAGACGGACTGATGAAATCGAACGAATACCAGCAGGCTGCACCGAGAGAAATCAAACTGAATATGCCGGCTATTCCCACACCCGGGACAAGAAGCATCTCTACAAGCATGAAAATAATGCCCGCCAAAATCAAACTCAATGTTATCCACCACATAATTAACAAGTTTAAAAGATTCACAAATATACAAAAAAGCATGTCATTGTTTCTTTCTTTTGAGAAAAATACTAACTTTGCACACTATTTTGGAAATATAATGTAAAAAACATATTTATGCAAAACAAAGGTTTCATCAGAGTTGTGGCCATCTGCTTCGTTTTAGCCTGCTTTTGGCAGCTCTCTTTCTCCCTGGTAAGCAGCATCTATGCCGGAAAGGCTGACAAGGCTGCCGACAAGGTTGTGGAGAGAGTGAAGGAGTCCGCCGCATTCGCACAGGTGCCGGATGTTGACAAGGCATTCTATCTCGATTCCATCAGAAAGATAGAATCCCGCAGATACACCGACTCCATTTCATCAAAAGTAATTTATTTCGGTAATACCTACAAGCAGGTACAGAACAAGGAGATTAACCTTGGACTTGACCTTAAGGGAGGTATGAACGTCATGCTGCAGGTGCAGCTCGAGGACCTTGTAAAGGCTCTTGCCGGAGACAACAGAACTCCGGAATTCGAAAAGGCAGTAGCACTCGCCAAGCAGCGCAGTGTCAACTCTCAGTCCGACTTTATCACACTTTTCGGCGAGGCATGGAAAGAAGTTGGTGGCGGACAGAGACTTTCTTCCATTTTCGGAACTATCGATATGGCTGGAAGAATCAACCCGGAGACATCAGACGAGCAGGTGCTCACCGTACTCAAAGAAGAATCAGAGAGCGCCGTGTCCAACTCTTTCAACGTTCTCCGTAACCGTATCGACCGTTTTGGTGTCACACAGCCTTCAATCCAGAAACTTGGCAATACAGGACGTATCCTTGTGGAACTTCCTGGTGTAAAAGAGCCTGAGCGTGTACGTAAACTGCTTCAGGGTACTGCTTCATTGGAGTTCTGGACCACATATTATGCTTCTGAAATCGCCCCTTATCTTGAGGAAGCCAATGCAGTGCTCGCACAGAGCCTGGCAGAGGATGCTCCTGCCACAGAAGTGAAGGCGGAAGAGACAACGGCATCTGACGATATCGTTTCTCAGGAGCTTAAGGCACAGGGAACTTCTACCGACGAGGCTTCTGTCGAGGCTTACAAGAAGGCGAATCCGCTCTTTGCCGTACTTTCTCCTTCAGGATTCCGTGACAATGCCTGCATCGGATTTGCTGCCGCTGCCGACACCGCGCTTATCAATAAGTACCTTGCCAGACCGGAAGTCGCTGCAGTATTCCCTGCAGAGTTCAAGGCAATGTGGACAGTGAAGTCTTCAGATTTCATTCAGGACAGCAATATTTATGACCTCGTGGCCATCAAGGCTTCATCCCGTGACGGAAAAGCTCCTCTCGACGGCGGTTATGTGACCGATGCTCGTGTAGAGTACAATGATCGCCAGGGTGGAGAGCCAAGCGTTTCAATGACAATGAACGCTGAAGGTGCCAATGTATGGGCTCGTCTCACTAAAGAGAATGTAGGTCGTCAGATAGCCATTGTGCTTGACGGTACCGTTTACTCTTATCCTAACGTCCTCAACGAAATCAGCGGTGGTGTTTCTTCCATTACCGGACATTTCTCCATTGAAGAAGCTACCGACCTTACCAACGTCCTCAAGTCAGGTAAGCTTCCTGCACCGGCGACTATCGTTCAGGAGCAGGTTGTGGGACCTTCCCTCGGTGCCGCTTCAATCCGTGCCGGTCTCATATCATTCATCATCGCCTTCCTTCTCGTCCTTATCTACATGGTATTCTTCTATAAGGGCGCAGGTTTGGCTGCTGACGCGGCACTTCTTACCAACGTGATTCTCCTGTTCGGCGTTCTTTCTGCTTTTGGAGCCGTGCTGACCCTTCCTGGTATTGCCGGTCTCGTCCTTACCTTGGGTATGGCGGTGGATGCCAACGTGATTATTTACGAGCGTGTCAAGGAAGAGCTTAAGGCAGGAAAGGGCCTTGGAAAGGCTATCCACGACGGATACAGCAATGCTTATTCAGCTATTATTGACGGTCAGGTAACCACACTCCTTACCGGTCTTGTTCTCTTCTTCTTCGGCTCAGGTCCTATCAAGGGTTTTGCTACCACTCTTATCATCGGTATCATTACTTCTGTGCTGACTTCCATCTTCATCACACGTATTATTTTCGATGACAGGGTAAGTCGCGGCAAGAATATCACCTTTGAAACCGATCTTACAAAGAACTTCCTCAAGAATACCAAGATTGATTTCATCAGTGGACGCAAATGGTCATATCTCGTTTCCGGTGCACTTATTCTCATATCCCTCGGCTCTATCTTCATCAAAGGCTTTACATACGGTGTGGACTTCACTGGAGGTCGTACGTATGTAGTGCGTTTTGACAAGCCGGTGACGGCTGAGGATGTGCGTGAGGCTACCGGTAAGGTGTTCGATCTTGCATCTTCAGAGCAGGGTCTTGCAGGTACATCCGTTGAGGTTAAGCAGTTCGGTGGCGACAGCCAGATGAAGATAACCACTTCTTACAAGTACCAGGATGAGGCCGCTACCGTAGATAACGAAATTGAAGGAATGCTCTATGAGTCTTTGAAGGGCTTCTATGACGAGGGCCTTACTTTCGACGAATTTGTATCTACTCTTGACAACCCTAACGGTATTATCTCATCTGATAAGGTGGGCGCATCAATTGCAAATGATATCAAGCGCAACGCGGTAATCTCCATTATCCTTGCTCTTTTAGTTATCTTTGCTTACATCGCGTTCAGATTCAAGGGCTGGACATGGGGTCTTGGTGGTGTGGTTTCACTTGCACACACATCCATCATCATCATCGGATTCTTCTCTCTGTTCAGCGGAATCCTCCCATTCAATCTTGATGTGGATCAGACGTTCATCGCGGCAATCCTTACCATTATCGGTTATGCTATCAACGATAACGTGGTGATTTTCGACCGTATTCGTGAGAACCTCAGCCTTCATGTCAAGGATGACTTCAAGGATACTGTCAACAAGTCTCTCAACGCTACTTTGACACGTACGGTGAATACCTCTGTATCAACCCTCCTCCCTATGCTGGCTATCGCTATCTTCGGTGGAGAATCCATCAGGGGACTTTCAGTTGCTCTGTGTCTCGGTATCTGTATCGGAACATACGCTTCCATCATGATTGGTACTCCGATTATGTTTGATGCCACAATGTCCCGTCGCAAGAAACTTGCAGCCAAGGAGGCAACCAATAAGAAATAAAAGTATTTCTTAAATATAAAAGATGCCCGGCCCCTTAAGGTCGGGTGTTTTTTATGTATATTTGCATCTGCTATGTCTTTTGTACACCTTCATGTCCATACTCAATACTCAATCCTTGACGGCTTGAGTGATATCGAAAAACTCTTCAGTCGTGCCCAGGAGTTGGGTATGCCGGGTATTGCTATTACGGATCACGGTAATTTGTTTGGGGTCAAAGACTTTCATGACGTGTCCGCCAAGTTCCCTGATGTCAAGCCTATCATCGGGTGTGAAATCTATGTCACTCGTCATTATGATCATACCCTGAAGGATAACGACCACAAGAAGTATTATCACCTCATACTCCTTGCCAAGAATTATGAGGGGTACAAGAACCTCATGAAGATCGTTTCAATAGGACATATTGAAGGTATGTATTATAAGCCCCGCGTAAGTCATGAGGTGATAGAGAAATATCATGACAACATTATATGCTGTTCCGCTTGTCTTGCCGGGGAGATACCACAAGGGATACTTGCAGGAGACGAGAAGGCTGTAGATGAGGCCATAAGGTGGCATAAGAAGGTTTTCGGGGACGATTACTATCTTGAGGTGATGATGCACAAGACGCGTGTCCCGGGACTGCCGCTTGATGTGTATGAGAATCAGAAGGAGTACTGTGCCGAGATCTTTAAGCTTGCACAGAAACACGGAGTAAAAGTGGTTGCCACCAACGACGTGCACTTCGTACGCAAAGAGGACGGACCGGTACATGACAGACTTATCTGTCTCACAACCAATGCAAATATTGACGACCCGAAGAGGTTGCGTTACACGCAGGAGGAGTACCTCAAGAGCGAGGAAGAGATGGCGGAGATTTTCCCGGACCATCCGGAGGTCATAAGCAATACTATGGAAGTCTTCGACAAGGTTGAGAGGTATGAAATCAATCGCGGACATGTGCTTCCAAAATTTCAGATAGAACAGTCTTTCCTTGACAATATAGATGTTTATCTGGACAAGTATTCGGATATTATAGACAATGGCAAATATGAGGTCCTTAAGGATCATGACGGCAATATCACGGAAAAAATATATCGTGGAGATGAGTTTTGCCGGTCTGTAGCTTTCTTGTGCCATCTTACCTACAAGGGGGCGCGGGATCGTTATGGAGATAATCTCAACGAAGTGCAGAAAGAACGTTTGCACTTCGAACTGATGACCATATCCTTCATGGGCTTTCCGGACTACTTCCTTATAGTACAGGATTTTATCAACTGGGGACGTCGTAATGGAGTATCTATCGGTCCGGGACGAGGTTCTGCGGCAGGTTCATGTGTGGCCTACTGTCTTGGAATCACCAACCTCGATCCTATACGGTATGACTTGCTTTTCGAGCGGTTCCTTAATCCTGAACGAATATCGATGCCTGATATCGATGTGGATTTTGACGATGAAGGGCGTTTCCGTGTTATTCAGTATGTCCAGGAGCATTATGGCGCCGATCATGTGTCTCATGTAATCACATTTGGCACAATGGCCGCAAAACTGGCCGTAAAGGATGTGGCACGCATCTCCAACCTGCCCATTGCGGAGTCCAACAGGCTTACCAAGATGATTCCGGACAGGCCGATTGTGGTCAAGGAAAATGGGAAAGACAAGGAGTATAAACCTACTCTTGCCAACAGTGTCAAGTTGGTACCCGAGCTCAAGAATGAATATGAGAACGGAGAGCCGCTTGTGCGCGAAGTGCTCAAATACGCGCTTGAGTTGGAAGGGTGTATCAGGCAGACCGGTATCCATGCCTGTGCGATGATTATCGGTAGGGGCAATCTTACCGATTATATTCCCATAACAATGGGTACTGATAAGGCCACCGGTCAGCAGGTGTGGGTGAGTCAGTATGAAGGCACCAAGATTGAAGATGTGGGTATGCTCAAAATGGACTTTCTGGGACTTAAGACGCTTTCTATCATAGACAGATGTCTGGCATTGGTAAAAAGTCGTTTCGGTACAGAAATAGATATAGAGCAGATTCCGATAGACGATCCGGAGGTGTTCGCGCTGTATTCCAGAGGAGATACCAAGAGTATATTCCAGTTTGAATCCGGAGGAATGCAAGAATGGCTGATAAAACTTCAGCCGGAGCGTTTCGAAGATCTTATAGCTATGAATGCGCTTTATCGCCCGGGACCTATGGATTATATTCCTGATTTTGTGGCGGGAAAGAACGATCCGAGCAAGATTCATTATGACTTGCCGGCTATGGAGGAATACCTCAAGGAGACGTATGGGGTCACGGTGTATCAGGAGCAGGTGATGCTTCTTTCCCAGAAGCTTGCAGGATTTTCAAAAGGAAAGGCGGACAAGCTCCGTAAGGCCATGGGAAAGAAGAAGAAGGACGTGCTTGACTCCCTCAAGGACTCTTTCATAAAAGGCGCTGTCGCCAACGGCCATCCTCAAGAAGTTCTGGAGAAGATATGGAAAGACTGGGAGGCGTTCGCCAAATACGCATTCAATAAGTCGCACGCGACGTGTTATGCTTGGGTGAGCTATCAGACAGCATGGCTCAAGGCGCATTACCCGTCCGAGTTCCAGGCGTCCAACCTGACCCAGAATATCTCCAACATGGAAGAAATGAAGGAGATTATGGCTGACTGCCGGAAAGCCGGAATCAAGGTTTTAAGCCCGGATGTCAACGAATCTGCGGCGCAGTTTTCTGTCAATTCCAAGGGGGATATCCGTTTTGGTCTCGGAGGCTTGAAAGGATTTGGGGACAATGTCGTCACTGCTATAATTGCCGAAAGGGAAAAGGCCGGGTTATTCGCTGATTTGTATGATTTCATTGAGAGGACCGGGGCAATGGTCGGACGTAAGCCTCTTGAAACGCTTGTGTATTCCGGTGCGCTGGATTCTTTTGGACTGAAGAGAAGCCAGTATTTCCTGCCCGGCAGAAGCGGAGATCTGTTTATTGATGAACTGGTGCGATATTCTACCCTTTTCCGCAATGATATGATGGACAGTTCATCTTCGCTGTTCGGAGATGTTGAGGAATTGAAACCTGTGCGGCCGGAGCCACCGATGATGCCGGAGACTCTTGATGATACGCTGGAAATACTTCAGAAGGAGAAAGAATATGTGGGTATGTATTTATCCGCGCACCCTCTTGACAGGTATAGGTTTGAAATAGAAAAGTTTGCAGTTCCGTTGACAAAGCTTGACGAGATAGTGGATGAATGCGGTCGTGCCGGCAAATCCATGAAGGTTAATGTGGCCGGTATTGTGACCGATGTCAAGAATATGACCACGAAAAGCGGAAGTCCGGGCGCAAAGGCTGCTATAGAGGATTTCAGCGGAAATTATGAGTTTGCTCTGTTCGGGAAGGACTACCAGAGTTTTTATCCGATGCTTAAACCTCACGAGCAGGTTTTCATTGAAGGAGAGGTGGCCCCGCGATACAGATTATCTCCCGAAGAAGCTGCATCCGGAAAGAAAGCACCGTTCGTTTTCAGGATGAGGTCTGTGTCCTTGCTCGGACTGGTGGGAGAGTCTCTCATCAAGTCTGTGGAATTCACATTGGACACGTCTTTGCTGAATGCCGGATTCAGAAAGGACCTTATCAGCATGCTGAAAGAGTATAAAGGCAATACAAGACTGGAAATCAGACTTCTGGACAAGTCGAGCGGTTATAAGATCAACTTTTTCTCCAAGAAGTTTTCTGTCCGTGCATGTCAAGACCTTTTTGACGAAGCGGAACGGCTGGGAATGAGGGTTGACGTAATTGACAAGTAGAGGTCTTGAAAATATTGGTGAAGCGAAAATCAAAGCATCACGTATTGTCCGCTCTGTTGATTATGTAAACGCCGGTGGCAGCGAGGAATGCCGCGGTAAGATATGTCCATCTGAAAGGTTCGGACAGGCACAGGCAGGACGTTATTGCTCCGACAATTGGTATCAGAGAATTGTATATGGCTATTTTTCCGATAGGATTACAGCTTATAAGTTTGTTGTAGAGAGAGAATCCTATGGAGGAAATGCATATAAGCAGACATAGGTAAATTATACCTGCAGGAGTAACTGTCGGAATTGAGCCGCCGGCTATCAGTCCGATAATGATAAGAATTCCTCCTCCGATGGCAAGGCTGCACCCGGTTCCCACCAAAATATCGATTCTTTTGTTCAGACCTCTTGTCAAAAGTCCGGCGAATGCCGCACAAAGAGTGTTGAGCAGAATCATTCCGTCCCCCGACATGCTGAAGGCGCTGCTCTTGCTGCCGCCGACATTAAGAAGAATGATGCCTGATATTCCTATGGCGCAACCGAGAATCTTCTTGCCGGTCATTTTGTCACTTTCGAAAAACAGACAGGCCAGGATTACCAGAATGAATGTTCCGGCAGCATTGAGGATTGCGGCACGCGAACCTTCACTATGCGACATTCCGATATAGAAGAATGCGTAATGGAGAGTCGTGTTGACAAGGGCGAATAAAAGCACATATAGCCAATTGACAGGCTTTTGCGGCTTGAATGATTTTCCGTTTATTCTGGCGATAAGCATGACAATAATTCCCGCAAAGCCAAAACGCAGTCCTGCGAAGATCATTTTGCTTCCTGTCATATCTGCCGTTATCCCGAATTCGATGAAGCCAAGCTTCAGTATCGGATATGCCCATCCCCATAGAGTGGCGGCCGTCAGTGCAAAAACTGATGCCCACACCGGGTGGGTAAAAATGTTTCGTGTATGCATATAATGTCAAAATTAGAGAATAAATGCCGTATTGCCAAAATATCTGCAAATATCTATCTGTATGCTTCTGCTACCGTTGTGGCGGGGTCGCGACTTCGTATCCTGAATGAGGTCGACTAAAATGTACGCC
>HF986294.1 GCA_000432655.1 Bacteroides sp. CAG:1060 | reverse complement strand
CAAGCAGGAAATAGACATTGGCCCCGACATTCTTTCCGTAAGTCTGAATCCATGAATCGACATATACCCTGTACATGAGCGCATCCTCACGGATTGCCTTTTTTCTTGACGGGAATTCCTTGACGTTGTCAGAGTCGCAGATGACGTAGCCGTGTCCTGGTATCACAGCGACTTCCGGCGCCATGTTAGTGAAATCCGGCAGACCGATGTCTCCTATTCCGCTCTTCTTCCCGCAGTAAAGAATCGGCAGATTATTGCTCTTGAAGTTTCCGGAAGATGTCATATAGACATCGGAATTGCCCAATGTGGTGCCTCCGTTGTCTTCGTCCATCATCTTTATCATTGACGTTCCCTCAGGAAACCGTTCAATCTTGTCTTCTTTCCCGCATGACGAAATTGTCAGCGCGATGACGGAGCAGGCGATCGCTCCGAATAATTTATGGTTCTTCATCATGTCATTTTGTTAATGAGTGACAAATGTATGATTTTTTCATTTATTGAGAATAACTTTTTCGTAATATGTTAAATTTGCCTCAGCCCGACATCATCATCGTTCATCTGAAGTGCAGGACTCCTCTGAAGTGACTGTCCAGGATGACAGCATTCTCCCGGTTATCGCTTGGTTCAGCAAGCTGGACACCATGACCTACTGGATACCCAATTGGACCTACGTGGACATAGTTATTCGGGGGCGAAGGTTTCCCCGCAGAGACGCTGATTGATAAAAAGGACAATTCTTCATATTAACTCACAATCTCGGAGGCTCGATTTCCGGTATGACCATGTCGGCGGAATCTGAGGAATCCCCTGCCAAAAACATCACATAATAAATCGGGAGATATGTGATGCCGTTCTCCTGATAGACTTTCTGACCGCTGTGGAGTACGACGGCATTCTTGACATTGTAGTCGGGAGTCTTCATGAAACTATCGAGAGCGCTATGAACCTTATAATCCTTTCCCGACTTGACCTCAATCGGAAGAACGGACAGACTATCGTAGTCGTCAATAAGGAAATCCACCTCCCCGCGCTGTTTGTTGTCGTAATAGTGAAGCTCGCACCCATGCGCATGGAGTTCTTGCGCCACGACAGATTCATAGACTGAACCTAAGTTAATGCTGCGCTCGTCGCCGAGCACGGCATTGACGTTATTCTTAGATAAAATCACGTGTTTTCAATGCACAAAATCGGGAATTTTTCCGAGTTTCTGAGGGGCAAAATCGGGAATTTTTCCGCGACCTCTATCCTAAATTTGTACCGCGCGCGAGAAGAATGCATAAGCGACCTATATATGTAGAAATCCCCTGAAGGATTGACAGATGCCGCAAGCGCATGCTACCGATGGCAGCAACCCGTTATGACCTTATGTAATGTGGCAAGTCCTCCGGAATGATCATTGAAATCTCACATAGCCCGGCCACCGCGCCGTTTTCTGTCCACGCGCTCTGGAAAATCATCTTATGCACCCCGTTCTTCTCAATCGTATAAGAATTGGTGCCCCCTTCCGCCAGCAGCCTCCGTATTATCCCCATGGCATGTTCGTTATGGCAGTCGAACAGATTCTTCCCCACAAGATTCCCATGTTTCTTGTACTGTTCCACCGCTCTGTCATTCATATAGACGATAATTCCGTCCTTATCGCAAACCGTGATGCTGCAATTCAGCCCTTTCGCCCAATCTGGTATCATATTTTCAAGTCTTTTTATGTTCCAATGCGAATATACAAAAAACGCACAAGAATTTTTGTGGGCGGTCAATAAACCACAGGACGTGCATCATGTTTGTTTACCTCAATTCCTGCAGAACTCTCCCGAAATGCAATGAGGTATCAGGTGGGAAGTGTGATTGAGAATGCAACTGCATCCAGACTCGCTGAAAACGCTTACAACCAAAATTTGTAAAATTCACATTTTTATTTTTACTTTGCTCTTTGTCAGAAATACTTTAAACTTTCATCAAATATGAAAAAGACTGTTCTCATGCTCGTCGTTTTGGTTGCAGCTGCATCGATTCAAGGATGCAATAACAGCAGCGTAAAAACTTCCAATCCGGCCGCATATATCACAGACCCGGCCAAACTCGAAATGCTCCGGTCCATGAAAGACCTTGACAACGGTGGCGGCAGGTTCTATGAACTCAACTACACGCAAGACTACAAGCTGGATGCGATGCTTGCGGCACAGCCTACAGATGCCGAAGGCATTGTGAGTTTCGTGGCCGGAGAGTTGTTTGACAAGATTCCTCAAAAATCCCCTGAGTTCAACACTGGCGCGGGCTGCAGCGCTTTCGCGGCTCCGTCCGCAGACGGAAGTTCCTACCTTATGGGGCGCAATTTCGACTTCTGCCACAAGGACCCCGCTACCGGCAAGGAAATTCCAATCACAGCTGTTATGGTGAGGACTGCTCCGGAAGGCGGCAAGAAATCCATCTCAATGGTCGATTCATACTGGCTCGGACTCAAGAAAGGATTTTATACCGACGGAGAATCTGACCTGTCGGTCATGATGGCGTTTCCATACGCCCTGATGGACGGCATCAACGAGGATGGCCTCGCGGTGGGCGTGCTACACTTGGGCGGAGATGCTACTATACAGGACACTCCGGGCAAAAGAAACATCATCACCACGGTCGCCATGCGTCTGCTCCTGGACAGGGCCTCCACCGTCGATCAGGCGATAGAGATGCTCAAGGGCTACAATCTCTGTCAGGACTCCCCTGCCGGAGGCAACTACCACTTCTTTATTGCCGACGCCCAAGGGGACTACGCCATCGTAGAATATGTCTACGATACCCCGGACTTCAGTGGCCGCCCGAACCTCATGCAGGTTCTTAACGGCAACGACACCCTGCGCTGCGTCACCAATTTCTATGTCAGCCCAGACATGGAAAGACACCCGGAAGGCGGCCTGACCGATCACGGCAGATGGCGCTACGACAAGATGCGGGAGACCCTGAAACTCAACGCCTACAAACTGACCCCAGAACAGGCCATGCAACTGCTCGGGGCGGTAGCTACGGATGTCGACATAAACGAGCCGACCTCTCACACGCAGTGGTCATCCCTGTACAACCTCAGCAGCAGGACGCTTGACGTAGCCATACTCAAAGAATACAACAAAGTCTCACATTTCACATTCTAATTTTATGGACATAAGAAGAATCATCCTCGCTGTCTTCTGCGTCATCGCAATCTGCGCCTGTGACAGACAGCCCGGCACCGACCCATCCGGCAGCATCAACGAGCCGGACTACCCGACAGAAGATGCCCTTGCCGTCAGGACACAGTCCAGAACCTACATATTCCCGCACTCCTACACGGGCAGTGCCAAAGCCCTGATAAACCGCATTTCTGACAAATCAGAGACCATCGACGCCTCCGTCAAGACCGTAGTGCTCCACGACAAGGGTGCATCCTCTTTGAGCGATGCCGAGACGGACGCAATCACGGCCCTGCTCGCCAGAGGAGGCAGTCTCATCTACTGCGAGCCCACACGGACCGGAACCGATGCCCTGCTGCGCAAAATCCAATCCTCCATCAGGAAAGCCATCGGCAGCGGACCGCTTTCCATCAGTCCAGAAGGAAGAATCGTCATTAGGAACATCCTGAATATCAACAAAGACAAGGATGGTCTGCTCGTACCTCCATTCATCGATGACGTAGACACGGACGAAGTGCTCTGCGACATCCTCGCCATCAGAGGCGGAGAATACCGCATCATCACCGATCTCGATGAGAACAACCCGATAAAAATCACCCTTGGCGGGGATGACGGCTACATAGGAGAATCCTACACGGAAAACCGTCTGGACGACACGCCTTCTGACTATATTTACGGCCTGCACGCCGATAACCTCGCAGAGTGGCTGAATGCAGAAAGCACCATATCAACAATGAAAGTCGGCAACATCCTCACCTCCGTCATTCCGAATGAGGACAGCCAGGATCTGGAGAAAATCACCAACGCCCAGAAGATTTCCTATTCCTACAACGCTTATGCCGGGCACAAGTTCGAACCAATCACAATTTCTTACGAGATATGGGCAGTCAACGACACCAAAGGGTCCGACTACTACCTTGTCCACCAGGAACTTCGCGCTGAGAACAGTTTACTTGTCTGCGGACCTAAGAAAGAAAGGGACTGGAACGAATACAGGGTTGATGAAGCATTCGGCGATGTAGCCAAAGAGCCGAGAGCCTATTGGGCCTATATGTCCAACTTCGGCACACAGACACAATTCAGCAACAACACCGCCACCGTCGAGCATATATCACCGGCCAACAGTCTCAAAGGGGAATCAACATACACGGAGAATCTCACATGGTCCATCGAGACCGCTTATGTCCTCACCAAGCCGGAAATAGAGCTTACAGGAGGGGTGAAAATGTCCAAGAGTTGGACACACAGTATAATGGATCTGGAGATGGACTTCACCTACAACGGCAACAAACCGAAGTGGGTTTATAAGGCAGGCGTTCTTCCGAGACTGACTAAGGATTCAAAATATGATTGGAGGCATGACTTCGCGAAGCCCATCCTAAGGTCTGACTGCACGATGGGGCACAGCTGGATATGGAAGATCAGCAACGCCTCCGAGACCTATTCCTTCTCTTCCAAAACTTGGATAAGCATCCAGGGCCTGTACATTGACCTGAAGAAGGGACATCAGAAGGGCAGCAAGTACAAGACGTTCACTACAGAAGACAGCAAGACCCTCAATCTGGCCCCGCCTGCACGATACAAGCAGGAATGGATAATGACAATCTCCCCGTACAACGAGAATACAGAGCGGGTGATGAAAACTTATTTCCCGGACTACTGGCTTCCGGCCTTCTCCCTCTACACGGTCAAGGAGGACGACAAGGATGCCATTGACATCCAGATTGCAGCAACTACTTCCGCCATAAGCGACAACACAGCACTGCTGGAGGACAACAAGGTGGAGTCATTCACGCTGAACTGGAAGCCTCTTCACGGCAGCACCGTGTACAAGACCTGGTCCTACACCGCCCCGAAGGAATAATGCCGGATGGAGCTTCATCTTCTGCATTTCAATTATTATTGCTACCTTTGCGGCCGCATTACTTCAGGGCAGGGTGAGAATCCCGATCGGCGGGGGGGGGAAAGACCCCGGGGCGGCGGAAAGAGCCGGGGAGCCGAAAGGCAGGAGCCGTTGGAACTACGGCACCGACAGTGTTCCAGGTATCTTATCTGGTAAGTCTGGATGGAAGAAGAACCAAGCGATTCGAAAATGGATCGCTGTGCCTTGAATTGTATGCCATGAGTAACAATTTAAGGTTTTTGTATGAAGAAAAACATTCTGCTCGTGGGCATCACAATTCATGTGGCTGCACTAGCTATGTGCGCCGCTGATGCCCATGCTATCGCCGGAGACGACAAGGACAACGCCACGGACGGCACTCCTGTCGAAACCATGACCCTTCGGGAATCCGTAGTCAACGCCCATTTCGCCAACCGGAACCGGACAGCCTTGCGTCTCGCTGTCATTGACGAAGAACAACTCCGTGACCGAGGGGCAGTGCGTACCTATCCGGAACTCCTCAAGGGACTGCCAGGACTTTATGCCACCTCGGAATCAGGCAGTTATGGCGATGCTAAACTCAACATACGCGGCTTCGGACAGGAGAACATCGCCGTACTCCTGAACGGCATCCCCATCAGCGGACTGGTCAGCGGAGGAATGTATTGGAACAACTGGATGGGCCTGGCAGATGCTACCGGCGCGATTCAGGTCCAGAAAGGAGTGGGCGCGTCAATGCTGTCCGACGGATCTGTAGGCGGTTCCGTCAACATCATCACAGAATCACCATCGGACCGATTTGCGGTGGAAATAGGATCATACGCAAATGTTTACAGAAAGAATGACCGGGGCATCGGAGGAGGACCGTTCAAGGAATACCTGAAAATCAACAGCGGGAAACTTCCGCGCGGATGGGCACTGAACCTGATGGTATCCTATGTCGGCGGCAAGGGATTTGTCGAATCGACATCTGTCAATTCTTACGCATATATGCTTAATGTAGCGAAGACATTCGGAACGGAACATCATCTGATATTCACTGCTTTAGGCTCTCCGGAACGCCATGAGCAACGCTCTTCCAGACTCAGCGCCGACGAAGTGGAAAAATATGGCCGAGGCTACAACAAGAACTGGGGCTATCGCGACGGCTCGTCATTCAACCTCAGCCTGAATGACTACTTCAAGCCGTACTTTACGCTCCAGCACATCTGGGACGGAAAACGCTTGTCAATGAAGAATTCCATTTACCTTTCCATCGGCAACGGCGGCGGAAGATGGACCGAAACGAAAGGCAAAGCAATCTCCTCTTACAGAACGTCTGACGGGCATATAGACTGGGATGCTGCCATCGCCGCAAACAGAAATGCAGACGGGTCTGCCAACAATATCCTCAGCCAATACATGGCAGGGCACACGCAGTTGGGAGCAATCTTCAGCATGGAATACCGTATCGGGCACGGTTGGAAAGTCGGCGGAGGAGTGAATGCCCAGTTGTACCATACTTGGGAAAAGGAAAAGATCATTGACCTTCTCGGAGCAGACTGGTGGTATGAGGATTATGCGTCAAAGTCGCTGGCGGGAATTGCCGGAAGGAATTGCATCAAGAAAGAGGGCGACTATGTGCGCACGCGCAATGGCAAGCGCATTTATCATGGGACCGCTTATGTGACAATGTCTTATGAATCCTCTAAAATCAACGCAGACCTGGGCGTTTCCGTATTC
>HF986293.1 GCA_000432655.1 Bacteroides sp. CAG:1060 | reverse complement strand
TGACATAATCCACACCGATGCTGTTGAAGAACTTGATGGAATCAGGATCTCCACCGTGCTCTCCGCAGACGCCGCACTTGAGGTCAGCCCTGCGACCGCGTCCGGCCTGGATACCGTATTCAACAAGCTTTCCTACACCCTTGGTATCAATGGTCTGGAATGGATCGGCATCAAGAATCTTATGTCCGAGATAGTCGCCCATAAAGGTTCCCACGTCATCACGGGAGAATCCGAAGGTCATCTGGGTAAGGTCATTGGTACCGAATGAGAAGAACTCTGCGGTACGGGCCATCCTCTCACCGGTAAGCGCCGCACGAGGGATTTCAATCATGGTACCGAAATGATACTCGATATTCTGCTCGCTGTGAGCCTCGACCTCTGCCTTGATTCTGTCGCAGATAGCTTTCTGGAAGCTGAGCTCACGCGCCGATACGGTCACAGGAATCATGATTTCCGCCTGAGGATGGAATCCGTCCTTCTGAAGTTCAGTCACAGCGGTGAAGATGGCCCTGTACTGAGTCTCGGCAATAAGCGGATAGGCTACATGAAGACGCACTCCGCGAAGACCCATCATAGGGTTCACCTCATGAAGGCTCTCACCTCTCTTGATAACTTCTTCAACCTTGATTCCAAGCTCGTTGGCAAGCTCCTGCTCCTTGTCGATGGTCTTAGGCACGAACTCATGAAGAGGTGGGTCAAGCAGACGGAACACTACCGGCTTGCCATCCATAATCTTAAGAGTGCTCTTAACTGACGCCTTGATGAACGGCTCAAGCTCTGCAAGTGCAGACCTGCGCTCCTCGTCAGTATTGCAAAGAATCATCTTGCGAAGCTTGGAAAGAGGAACTTCAGAGTTCTTTCCGTAGAACATGTGCTCGATACGGAAGAGTCCGATACCTTCAGCTCCGAAAGAAAGTGCCTTCTGGGCGTCTTCAGGAGTATCAGCATTGGTCCTGATGCCAAGACGGCGGTACTTGTCCACTATGCTCATGAATTTCACGAACAGAGGGTTCTCGCTGGCATCCATGGTCTCGATCTTAGTACCATATACAAGGCCCTTGCCTCCGTTGAGAGAGAGCCAGTCGCCTTCCTTATATACCTTGTCGCTACCTGCAAAAGTAACGGTCTTCTCTTCAAGATTTATCTTCATGGAGTCACATCCGACGATGCAGCACTTGCCCCATCCGCGAGCCACGAGCGCAGCGTGTGAAGTCATTCCTCCGCGGGTGGTAAGAATACCTGTGGACGCTCTCATACCCTCGATATCCTCAGGGGATGTCTCTTCGCGCACGAGAATAACTTTCTTGCCGTCCTTGGCAGCAGCCATAGCGGACTCAGAGTCAAATACGAGCATACCTACCGCTCCGCCCGGAGATGCAGGAAGTCCACGGCCAATTACCTTGGCAGCCTTCTCCGAAGCCGGCTGGAGAATAGGGTGAAGAATCTCGTCAAGCTGTGAAGGAGCGACTCTCATCACTGCGGTCTTCTCGTCAATCATGCCCTCTGAAAGCATATCCATTGCCATCTGAAGAGCTGCGAGTCCGGTACGCTTGCCGATACGGCACTGAAGCATCCAGAGCTTGCCTTCCTGTATGGTAAACTCGATATCCTGCATGTCATGGAAGTGATTCTCAAGCTTTTTGCGGATTTCATCAAGCTCCTTATATACACCTGGCATCGCTGTCTCAAGAGACTCGAGGTCTTTGTTGTGCTCGTTTTTGGTAGCCTCGTTGAGAGGGTTAGGAGTGCGGATACCTGCCACAACGTCTTCACCTTGGGCATTGATAAGCCACTCGCCATAGAACTTGTTGTCTCCGTTGGCAGGGTTACGAGAGAATGCAACACCGGTAGCGGATGTATTACCCATATTACCGAATACCATGGACTGAACGTTCACTGCAGTACCC
Organism: Bacteroides sp. CAG:1060; assembly: GCA_000432655.1. Lineage (GTDB taxonomy): Bacteria > Bacteroidota > Bacteroidia > Bacteroidales > UBA932 > Cryptobacteroides. The sequence goes on along the minus strand of HF986293.1, from coordinate 2,593 downwards.
CAATCATCAGGAATTTTCTCGATACGGCGGTATGCAATGGCACGCTTTCCGTTCCATGATTTGAAAACGCCTCCGATAGAACCCCAAAGCTGTGCTTTTGCACTGTCAGGGAACTCTACGCCGAGAACTTCCTTAACCTTGACCTTGAACTTCTCGCAGAGGTCCTTGAGCTCGTCTGCAGTAATGTCTGTATCAGATGCATATCCCTTTGACTCCTTGAGCTCTGACATCATGCGGTCAAGCTGCTGACGGATACCCTGTCCGTCTGCCGGCTCGATTCCTTCAGCCTTCTCCATCACCACATCCGAATACATCATGATGAGACGACGGTAAGCATCATATACGAAACGAGGATTGCCTGTCTTGGCAATCATTCCCGGAATGGTCTCAGAACACAATCCGATATTCAGAATGGTGTCCATCATTCCAGGCATGGAACTTCTGGCACCGGAACGGCAGCTTACAAGAAGAGGGTCCTTCGGATCTCCGAATTTCTTTCCCATCTTCTTCTCCGTAGCTTCAAGCGCGGCTTTTACCTCATCCTTAAGAGAATTGGTGTAACCTCCGCCAAGCTCATAATACTCAGCGCAGCATTCGGTAGTAATGGTGAATCCGGCAGGAACCGGCATGCCAAGTTTGCTCATTTCGGCAAGATTGGCACCTTTACCGCCGAGAAGCTCACGCATTGAGCCGTCTCCCTCTGCGGTCTTTCCGCCAAAACAGTACACGCGTTTTTTATTTTCAAACATAGGATAAATATTTTATTTATTTGTATTTCTGAAACAAAAGTGCAAATTTACTCAAAATTTATGACTAAAGCAACCTGGACGCTATCTCCGAAAGGCGGCTTCTCTCCCCTTTCTTGAGGAAAACATGCTGGAATATCGGCTGTCCGCCCATTTTCTCTCCAAGGTGAGTGAGGCCGTTGGACCATTGATCCAGATATGGCTGGTCGATTTGGAAGATATCTCCGGTAAACACCATCTTGGTCCCTTCTCCCGCTCTGGTGATGATGGTCTTTACCTCATGAGGGGTAAGGTTCTGGGCCTCGTCTATGATGAAATAGCACTTTCCGAGACTCCTGCCCCTGATGTACGCAAGCGGCTCTATTATAAGCTTTTCCTGTGCGAGCATGCTCTCGATACGAAGGGCCTCTCTCGAATTGGGCTTGAACTGGCCTTTTATGACATTCAAGTTGTCCATAAGCGGCTGAAGGAACGGTCCCATCTTGGTCTTCTGGTCTCCGGGAAGGAACCCGATATCCTGCGATCCGAGCACCACTGTCGGTCTTGAGAGGATAATCTGCTCATATTCGCGCTCCTGCTCAAGCGCGGCAGCAAGGGCAAGAAGAGTTTTGCCGGTTCCGGCGCCTCCCGTCAGGGACACGAGATCGATGCGGCTGTTCGTCAGGGCGTCCAGAGCCATCATCTGCTCGTCATTGCGCGGACGGATTCCGTATGCTTCCTTCATCTTGATAAGGACTATCCTGTCTTTTACCGCGTCATACCTGGCACAGGCTGTCTCCTCATTGTTGTTTTCCCATTTGAAACGGAAAAACTGGTTGGGGGCAGGTCTTGAAGAGCATACGCTTTTCCACTCAAGAGCGTTGTCGGGCCCATAGAGGAGCGTCTGCATCTTGTCGGAAGAAAGGGTGAATACCTGCACCTCGCGCTGCGAATTCTCAATCCTGGCCTCCTCCACCTTATCGGTCAAGTAATCCTGAACAGCCATTCCGGCAGCCTTGGCTTTAAGACGGAGGTTCACGTCCTTGGTCACCAGCGCCACGAAAGTACCGGGGTTGTGGTCCCGTACCCACATGGCCGTAGCCAGTATGCGATGATCCGGAATATCATCCTTGAACATATCCACATAATCTCCGGAAAAAGGATGATTTGGCTCCACCTTGATACGTCCGAGTTTCGGGCCTATCGGGAGTCCTTCCTTCCCGAACGATTTGCCTTCCGTAATGCTGTCGATGTCACGCATGAATCCCCTCGCATTGAAAGCAAGGGAGTCATTGCCTTTCTTGAATTTGTCAAGTTCTTCCACCACGGCTATAGGAATCACGAGGTTATTGTCCTGAAAATGCCTTATAGCCTTGTGGTCGTGCAGAATCACATTTGTATCCAGCACGAAAATCTTGGGTTGTCCCATCTGTTATATCAATTAAGTGGTATTCAGTCCTCTCCTTCCGCATTCTGCATCAGGGAGTCAAGTATCGTTTCTATTCCGGGCCTCTTGGCGGAGCACACGCTAAGACCTGCGCCCTCCACAGGGTGTCCGAGAGGATAATACGCCACATCCTGGAGCAGGAGCTCCGCATCCACATAATCAAAATCACTGTCGCGTATTTGAATCAGCGCCCCCGGAATCTCGGAGAAAACCACGGCAAACGAGCTGCTCTCCTGATATGCCCTCATGATGTCGGAGACATTGATCTCCATGCCGCAGCCCGAGCCTTCCGCCATGTCGCTTACCGCCTTGAGAAGTCCTCCCCGGCCGACCGTCGCGGCTGAGAGAAGAATTCCATCCTCCGCGAACTCCCTTATCACCTCGAAGCAATCCATGAAATAATCGGCATCCTCTATGCGCG
>HF986292.1 GCA_000432655.1 Bacteroides sp. CAG:1060 | reverse complement strand
GAATCGACATCAAACGCCGCCAGACGGTGGTTGCGGCAGGCGCGGGCGGATTCTCAGGAAGAGCCATTTTCCCTATTGCAGTAAGAATGGTCAACCAGGTAAGCAAGGCATGCAGCATCCCTATAATGGGCTGCGGCGGGGTCGCCTCCGCGGAGGATGTCATAGAGATGATGATGGCGGGGGCAAATGCAGTGCAGATAGGAGCCGAGAACATACGCAACCCGTTTGTATGCAAGGAAATAGTAGAAGCGCTTCCTTCACTTATGGACAGTCTCGGCATAACTTGTCTCTCAGAAATAACAGGTATAGTATAAAAATATGGCAAAAGACGTTATCATAGCCTGCGACTTCAGCAGCAGGCAGCAGACAATGGACTTCCTCGCTCTTTTCAAGGACTGCGAGAGGAAACCGTTCCTCAAGATAGGAATGGAATTGTTCTACAGTGAAGGTCCCCAGATTGTCCGGGACATAAAGGCTGCCGGACACAAGGTGTTCCTTGACCTCAAACTCCACGATATTCCGAATACTGTAAAGAAAGCGATGCGGGTTCTTGCCGGGCTCGGAGTTGACATGTGCAACGTACATGCTGCAGGCACGATAGAGATTGCATACCCGATGAAGGGTAAACAGGGGCCTATGGAGGACCTCACCGCCGAAGACGGTACAAGACCTCTGCTCATAGCTGTCACCCAACTCACATCCACCAGCGAGGAGAGAATGCAGAAAGAGCTTCTTATCGGTGCCGGAATCAACGAGACCATCGTAAAATACGCATCCAATGCCAGGGAAGCCGGCCTGGACGGAGTAGTATGCTCCCCTCTTGAGGCCGGAATGGTGAAGGAAGCCTGCGGCTCCGGGTTCATCACAG
>HF986291.1 GCA_000432655.1 Bacteroides sp. CAG:1060 | reverse complement strand
CGTCAATGCTGGTGAGCTGGTTGTCATAAACGTTCAGTCTCATGAGCATAGCGAGGTTGTTCAATTTGATGGACGTGAGCTTGTTGCTGTTCAGATGAAGCTCTCTCAATGAAGGACAGTCCGAAATCTCAAAGCTTGTGAGGTTGCCTTTTACTGCATCGAGTCTAGTGAGACTAGGCAGGTTCGAAGCCTTGATCTCGCTGAGGTTGGAGCAGTTGTTGATAAGGGCCTGGTCCAATGACTGAAGCGGGGTGAGATCGACCTTGGAAACCTTGGTTCTCTGCAGGTAGAGACTCTCAAGTTTAGGAGTTTTTGACAAGTCAATCTCAGAGACGTTTGTTCCGTAGAGTCTGAGGTCTGTAAGCTCGCCGAGTTTATCGAGATTGATGGAAGAAATCGGATTCTCGCCGAGGATGAGGACTTGCAAAGTCGAGATGCCTTCGATTGGCTTGGCGTCGCTGACTGTGTTGTATTTCAAGTTCAATGTCTCGAGTGATGTGAAGTATTCGAGACCTGTGATGTCAGTAATGCAGTCTTTTGAGGACTCCGGTTTCTCGTCGAATCCGAGATTGAGTTCCTTCACCACAGCGGCTTCTTCGAATGTAATCTTGCCGTCACCGTCCGCGTCAATCTTAGGCTCTGTCATTTCCAGGAGTCTTCTGGAGAGCACCATGTCTGTGAAGTGGACAGTGTTGTCCAATGTCGTCACGGTCACTGTCGCATATTCTGAGTTCGTGAATGACCCTGTTCCGAGAGCCTGGACTGAAATTGTATACGTGCTGGCCATGCTGAGTCCTGTGACCTCTACCTTTTCAGGTTTTTCGCTGTTGCCGCTATTTACTGTGGACTGGTTTGCAGCTTTCACCTCATAGGTGTATCCTGTTGCCTCAGGAATTGCTGTCCATGTGAATGAGAAACTTGTAGTTGACAAGTTGGAGACTTCGATTTCCGGAGTCTTGAGTGTCTCGGATTTCGAACATCCTGAGATAGTGATGGCTGCCACTGCGGCCAAAGCCAAGAAAAGTTTTGCTTTCATTTACTTATGATTTGTGATGTTATGTATTCCTGGGGATCCAGGTTCTTGTAACCGACAATAGAACTTGTCGCTCATGTTTTAGATATTTCAGGTATCTTCTATCTGATCATATCGCCTATATTGAGTTATTCAAAACTATTAGGGTGCTAAGATATGTATTTTTTCTCGTTCCGCAACATGTCGTGGTGAATTTTTTGAAAAATATAATACCTTTGTCTTGGAAGCTGCTTTGAAATAAACCAAAACAGCTTCTACAACATTAGTGAATTATTCATATCTTTGGGATGGAGTCAAGATATGTGCACTGAGGGCGAGCTGTGACGGGGACCCTGTCAACTTTATAGATCCGGATGGGAGAAGCTGGTTCCAAAACACGAAAACAGGACAGATTTATTAATACAAATGCGTCATGAAAAAAGCCATTAAGATTATTGCAATTATAGTTGTGATAGTATTCCTTGGGTTCCCTGTTACATTATTTTATGTGGATTATTGTCCATACATGTATGAAAAATATTCCTGGGAAAAAGACAGTGAAGACCCCGATATGGTTAAATTCCAATCTCCTTTTTACGATTTTTTAAGTTTTTTTGCCGTTAGGTCGCGAGAGTTTTTTTATCGG
>HF986290.1 GCA_000432655.1 Bacteroides sp. CAG:1060 | reverse complement strand
ATTCTATCATCTCTACTATTCTGCTTAACTTACAAACTTACGCAATATTTTCGACATTTCGATGGAAAGATTTTGAGGAACAACAAAATACAAGTATATTTACATCCGGCCGGAAATGCCACCGCAACGATATGACAAAAGACATCGAATTATTGGTCTATAACCGCTTCAACGACCGCGGCTCAATCAGCGGCGTGAACCGGCTTCCTTCCTGGAGCGAAATGTTCAGAAAAGGCTCTTTCAATGCCCTTGTTCTGGACGCCCTTCCTCAGGCAGCAAATGATACGATAGCCCGCCTCTGGTACATGCGTACGCTTTCGGTGTACAACAGCTTGTTTCTGCTGCTTCCGGAGACTGTAGCCGTCCTGGAGCGGGAATCGGAGAACGAAGACCCCTATGCACTTTTTGCGCTGGGAAGATACCATCTGTGTACCCAAAAAGATCCGGATTCCACTGCCAGGGCCGTCAATTGCTTCGAGAAGGCATGGGAAAACGGGCTCATCGAAGCCGCTGTCGCCTTGGCCATGTCATACGACAGCGGAGACATCGGAATGGTCGACAGGCTGAAAGCCAAGACCTTGCTTGAAACAGCGCTGAAAGAAGGTTGCGAATATGCGGCCAAATATCAGATATACAAGATGATATACGGCGTAAAGGGCAGCCGTCAGGCACTGCCCGAAGCCATGCGGATATGCACGTCCCTTATCGACAAGCAGAAAAAAGACCTTGGTGAAGACAACGTCAATCCTATTTGGCACTACTATCTCGGAATAGCCAAAAGAATGTCAGAAGGATGCACGCACGGCGCCGAGGAGATCAGGACTGCGGCAGAAGCAGGACTTATAATGGCATGGTCGGATCTTGCAATCGCCCTCTCACATGACGACGATGAAAACATGGTGGACAAAGCCGCTTTTCTGTCGACAATACGCCGTGGCGCCGCCTTCAGGGATGATTTGTGCATGTATTTTCTCGCCATGACAAAAGTCGAGGATTTCGATGACATGTCGGAGTTCAGGCAGGCTCTTGCCTCAAGACAGCTCCTCATCGACCTTGAGGGTGCGTACAACGGCGGCTCGAGCGAAGCGGCTGAAACTTTAGGCGACATATATTATTCCGGACAATACGGCTGTCCTCAGGACGACGAGAAAGCATTCTCATATTACGCCAAAGGAGCTCTTTTCTGCAACACGTCCTGCTACGAGAAAATGTTCGATATGATACGTGACCATTATATCGACAAGCCGCAGGAATTCAGGGACATGCTGGCACTGTACGGAACAAGGGCCGGCTCCAGAAGACTGCTCAGCGAGACCGTCATAGCCTACACATACGGAAGACTGACAGAATACGCCGCAGAAATCGAACAGCTGTATGAGCCGGTTTTCGACGATGAAGAATATGACGAAGACTTCCCGGATGATGACGGACGCTTCGATGCCTATTCATAGCGCATGATTATTATGAGTAAAGACAAGGAAATCACAAAGACAAATGCGGCCCGGCTGCTGGACTCCGTGGGGATAGCGTACGAGCTTATCCCCTATTCATATTCCGAAGACGACCTGAGCGCACAGAGCGTAGCCGCCGAACTTGGCGAGGATATTGACATGGTATTCAAGACATTGGTGCTGCGAGGAGACAAAAGCGGCCTTTTCGTCTGCGTCATCCCCGGAGACTTCGAAGTGGACCTGAAGACAGCTGCCAGATTGTCAGGCAACAAGTCCTGCGAGATGGTACACGTGAAGGAACTGCTCTCTCTCACCGGATACATACGCGGAGGATGCTCACCTATCGGCATGAAAAAACAATATCCCACATTTGTCCATGAATCGGCGCTGCTATATGACTATATCTACATAAGTGCCGGCCAGAGAGGATTACAGCTGAAGATCTCCCCTAAGGATCTTATCGATTTCACAGGGGCGCAAATTTATCCGATTTAGAGTGACATCTTGTAGAAAGGCACAAACATTGCAACAGACAGCCAAAAAAGTTATATATTTGTCACCGTTATGGAAATCAAGACAATTGGAGTACTTACTTCTGGCGGGGATGCCCCGGGAATGAATGCCTGCATCAGGGCGGTCACCAGAGCTGCTATATATCAAGGTTGGAAAGTCTTCGGCATCTACAGAGGCTGGGAAGGTCTGATAGGTGGAGACATCAAGGAACTTACCACAGAGAGTGTCAGCAACACCATCCAGCGTGGCGGCACTATTCTGAAGACCGCAAGAAGTCAGGAGTTTCGCACTGTAGAAGGGCGCCAGAAGGCTTACGAGAATATCAAGAATTTCGGAATTGACGCCTTGATTGTAATCGGAGGCAACGGGTCGCTGGCCGGAGCGCAGGTGCTTGCAAGCGAACATGACG
>HF986289.1 GCA_000432655.1 Bacteroides sp. CAG:1060 | reverse complement strand
CGGCAGCTGCGGAAATGCTGCCGATAGTGGAACCCTCCGGACTGGTCGTGGCACAGGCTTCGCGCAAATATTGTCATAGTGGCACCAAAGTCCTTCATCCGGTCGTGCATCTGCACATCGTCAACCGGGAAGGGGAGGTGTACATCCAGCAGCGCAGTGCCAAAAAGGATTTGCTCCCGCTCAAGTGGGACACTGCCGTTGGCGGGCACATCTCCTACGGGGAAGGTGTCGCCGAAGCCCTTTACCGGGAAGCCGGAGAAGAACTGCATTTCCATGATTTCAACCCGATATGGCTCATGTCGTACGTGTTCGAGTCTTCTGTAGAGCGCGAACTCGTCAACGTCTTTGCCACGGTGGGGGATTTCAGCCCGCAGCCCGATGGAGATGAGGTCGTGGCGGGCCGGTACTGGTCTCCGGAAGAGATAATGAAAAATATTGGCAAAGGTGTCTTTACTCCTAATTTTGAGTCTGAATATCAGCGTATTGCTGCCAAGCTTCAGGCCCTTCTCTAAAGGATGGATACCCTCTCAACCGAAAGCACATGAAAGAACTCAACAAATTCATAAAGGATCAGTTGTCCGTGTGGCAGCTGGCTTCGAGCAACTTCCGAGCCCTCAAGACCGCTCCGTCCCGCGAGGTGGACGTGTTCGGGCTGAAGTGCCGGATTCAATACAATCCACGCCGCGTCATTTCTTCCACTGCAGATACTTCACCTGCAGCAATAGCATCGAGAAAGTGTTTTCTGTGCGCCGACAATCGCCCCAAGGAGCAGTTCCATCTGGGATTCGAAGGGCGCAAGGGGAGAAATTATCACATTCAGATCAATCCGTATCCCATTTTTCGCGGACATCTGGTGATTGTGCGGGATGAGCATATTCCGCAGGAAATCTGGCACCATTTCCCTGATATGCTGGATTTTGCTGCCAGGTATAAGGACTATCTGGTGTTCTACAACGGCCCGAGTTCAGGGGCATCTGCGCCGGATCATCTTCATTTTCAGGCCATTCCGAAACACAATCTTCCTCTGGAAGATGTGGTGGACGAGTTTTTGGACCATCCGGGCGAGCCGCTTGCCACGGTGAAGGATGCAAGCCTGTACAAGTTCGACGGATATGCCAGGGGGGTATTCGCTCTCAAGGCCACTGCTTCCAAGTCGCTTGCCAAACTCTTTTACCGGCTGCTTGACTGTACGGACCGGGGTAAAGGGGAAGAAGAGCCGATGTTCAATCTGTATGCTTATGTCAAGAACGGTGAGTATCGTACCATTGTGGTGATGCGCTCCGCCAAGCGTTCCCATCATTTCTACAGCGAAGGGGCGGACCATCTGACCATAAGTCCGGGGGCTGCGGATATTGCGGGGCTGTTTGTGGCTCCTTTCAGGGAAGACTATGACAAGGCAGATACTGCTCTTCTGGAGGAACTGCTCTCGGAGGTGTGTATAAGTGAGGACGAGCAGAATATGATAGTGTGGCGTCTTACCAGGCATCAGGAGAAAATATCGGTAGGTCTGCTGTCCGCCAAAGAGATACGCTTTGAAATCATCTCGGACGGCGCCGGCCCTCAGACGGTGAAGTGGCACGACGGCCGCATTTCCTACAACGGAATGCTCTACGATGAGCTCTATTTCGACTCCATGACACTTTCGACCCTGTTTGCGGAAGCCTCGTTCATACTTTATGACGTGGTCATAGGGATAGATTTCCACTGGCAGCAGAAACGCACTTTCAAGTATGCCGGAGGGCTCAAATTCATAGTTGAAGGAGACCGTATCACCGCAGTCAACTGCATAGGAATGGAGGATTATCTAATGAGCGTCATATCCTCCGAGATGAAGTCGTCTGCCTCGATAGAACTCCTCAAGGCCCATGCTGTAATATCCAGAAGCTGGCTCAAAGCGCGTCTTAGGGACCACAAGGCCGGACATGAGCATTTCGACGTGTGTGCCGATGATCACTGCCAGCGCTATCAGGGACTTACCATGGCCGTAGGGGACGATGTGTGCCGGGCTATTGACCGGACATGGGGACAGGTGCTTGAATATGGGGGAGACATCTGTGATACGCGTTATTCCAAGTGCTGCGGCGGTCGTACGGAACTTTTCAGCACATGCTGGGAAGACGTGGACCTGCCGTATCTGCAGAGTGTGGAAGACCCGTTCTGCGACTGTGAGAACTCTTCCATACTTTCCCAGGTGCTCAATGATTATGACCTGCACACCGCTGATTTTCACGATTGGACGGTGCAATATACCACTGACGAACTCTCCGAGCTGGTCCGTACCCGCACAGGGATTGATTTCGGTACCATTGTCGCCCTGGAAGCGGTGGAGCGCGGTCCGTCCGGGAGAATCAAGTACCTCCGAATCACCGGCACCCTGCGTGAAGAGGTCATAGGAAAAGAACTTGCCATACGTAAGGCCTTGAGCAGCAGTCATCTGAAGAGCTCGGCCTTCGAAATAGAGAAAAGCCCGGACGGGTTTGTCCTCAAGGGACGCGGCTGGGGGCACGGAGTTGGTGTGTGCCAGATAGGGGCGGCGGCTATGGCGGCCCAGGGGTACGATTACAGACAGATACTTTCGCATTATTATGTCGGAGCGGAAATTAAATAGCGAACTGCGCAGCGATAATGGAGCATCAGCTTCCAAATCCCATCCATGGGCATGGGTGCCGAGCCTTTATTTCGCGGAAGGAATACCATATTTCATAGTAAACGTCATCTCCGTGACTCTTTTCAAGCGCCTCGGGATGTCCAACGGAGACCTTGCGCTCTACACGTCTCTTCTGTATCTTCCGTGGGTGATCAAACCCATCTGGAGTCCGGTCGTGGACGTATTCAAGAGCAAGAGATGGTGGATTCTGGTGATGCAGGCCATCATTACAGTGTCGTTTGCGCTTCTTGCGCTGTCCGTGAGTCCGGATGTGTTCGGGCTGAGTCTTGTGATATTCTATGTGATAGCATTTGCTTCGGCAACGCACGACATAGCTGCGGACGGGTTCTATATGCTGGCGCTCGGCGAGCAGGAACAGTCGCTGTTTGTGGGCATAAGGAGCACTTTTTACAGGATTTCGTCGGTGTTCGGGCAGGGAGTTATAGTGGTGGTGGCCGGATTGCTGGAGGAGCGGATGGGGAGTATCCCGTCTGCCTGGAAGGTGACACTGCTGCTGTGCGGTGCGCTGTTTGCCCTGCTCACGCTCTGGCACTGCCGGAGTCTGCCGAAAGTTGAGCGTAACCTGGCTGGGGGGCATGATTCGGACCGGAAGGATGCGGACGCCGGGACCATGGAGGCCAAGTCTGCGAATGCCGGAACCGAGGGCGCCAAGGCTGCGGATGAGATTCCGGGGCCATGTGTCCCTGCCGGTGGTAAGCTCGCTGTGCATAGAGGTGGCTGGGGCGATATGTGGAGGGTCTGGCAAACGTTCTTTATGAAGGACGGGGTGTGGCTTGCTTTGGCGTTCATGCTGCTTTACCGGCTTCCGGAGGCGTTGTCCGTCAAGATGCTGACCCCGTTCCTGTTGGACCCTCCTGAAGCGGGAGGACTTGGACTCAGCACTGCCCAGTCGGGACTTGTATATGGCACTGCCGGGGTTATTGCCCTTACGATAGGCGGAATCTTAGGAGGTGTGTATGCGGCCAGGAAAGGATTACGCAAGTCAATGTGGATCATGGCTTTGTCGCTGGCCCTGCCTTGCGCGGTGTATCTGTTCCTCGCGCTTGTGCAGCCGGAGCGGATGTGGATCGTGTATGCCTGTGTGGTGCTGGACCAGTTCGGGTACGGGTTTGGATTCACGGCGTACATGCTGTATATGATGAAGTTTGCGGAAGGTGAGTTCGTGACGTCGCACTATGCCATTTGTACCGCATTTATGGCGCTTTCGATGATGATTCCGGGGCTTTTTGCCGGTTGGATGCAGGAGGCTCTCGGGTATGTAGGATTCTTTATAATTGTGATGATATGTTGTCTTGCAACCGTATTCGTAACGCTTTTTGTGCGGCGGCGCTGCTAGTGTGCAGTGTGCTCTCCGGGCAGGTGAGGCCCGGAGTTGAGGTTCTCAGGGACCGGGGATTCAGTGGTCTGGAGGGTCTGCGTGTAGGTCTGGTGACCAACCCTTCCGGGGTGGATCGGGAACTGAAGTCCACGATTGACATATTGTTTGAGGCACCGGAAGTCAATCTTGTGGCGCTGTTCGCCCCTGAGCACGGTGTCAGAGGGGATGTGTATGCAGGGGAGAAGGTGCAGACGGACAGGGACTCGCGCACGGGGCTGCCGGTATATTCGCTCTATGGCTCCACGCGTCAGCCTACGGCGGAGATGCTTGACGGGATAGATATCATGATTTATGATATTCAGGATGTGGGCAGCCGTTCGTATACCTTTATCTCCACGCTTGGACTGGTGATGCGCAGTTGCTCCGAGAAAGAGATACCGGTGATGGTGCTTGACAGGCCCAATCCTTTAGGTGGCAACAAGATAGAGGGTCCGCTGGTGAGGGATGGATTCCACTCTTTCGTGGGACAGTACAAGATTCCGTATATCTATGGACTTACTGTCGGGGAGCTCGCGATGCTCATCAACGAGGAGGGGCTGAACTGCGGTCAGAACGGACGCGCGGAGCATCTCAAGTGCGACCTGATGGTGGTGCCGATGCAGGGGTGGAGCCGGGATATGCTGTTCGAGGAGACGGGGCTTCCGTGGGTGCCTACATCGCCTAATATCCCTTATCCGCAGAGTGCGGTGTGCTATCCGTCGGCCGGTCTTGCAGGGGAGATGTACAACTACCTCAACATAGGCATAGGCTACACGCTTCCGTTTGCTGCCTTTGCGGAGGAGTGGGTGGATGCCGATGAGCTGAAGGCTCGCCTGGATAGTTATAACGTGCCGGGAATCGCTTGGAGAACAATACATTATAAGCCTACATCCGGGCGCCTTTCAGGGAAGCTTGTCCATGGGGTGCAGTATTATTACACGGATTTTGAGGCTGCGACCATCACCCTTACCCAGTTCTATGTGATGCAGGCTGTGTGGGAGCTTTACGGGCGCAATCCTTTCAAGGTGGCTCCCGAGCGGCTGGCGATGTTCAACAAAGTGTGCGGCACTGATTTCGTGGCGGCCGTGTTTGGCGGCATTCTTCAGG
>HF986288.1 GCA_000432655.1 Bacteroides sp. CAG:1060 | reverse complement strand
TGTAAAAGAATTTTTGAATATCTAATAATATGGATCGTATCATCGCCAAGGAACTCCTTTCCATAGGAGCCGTTTTCCTCAGACCGGAGGAGCCGTTCACTTGGGCAAGCGGCATCAAGAGCCCTATTTACTGCGACAACAGACTCACTCTGTCCGCACCATCCACAAGAGACAAAGTGGAGCACGGACTGGCCGAATTGGTAAAGACTTATTACCCTGAATGCCAGATGCTTATGGGTACATCCACGGCCGGTATCGCACATGCTGCCATCACCGCCACCATACTTGGGCTGCCTATGGGATACGTAAGAGGTGAAAGCAAGAGCCACGGTCGCAACAACCGTATCGAGGGCCGCATGGATCCGGGGACGAAAGTAGTGGTGGTAGAGGACCTCATTTCTACCGGAGGAAGCGCCATAGATGTAGTGGAAGCATTGCGTGAAGCGGGCGCCGAAGTCCTCGGGATAGTGAGCATCTTCACCTATGGAATAAAGAAAGGTCTTGACAGGATCGCTGCCGCACACACCGAGAACCACTCGCTCAGCAATCTCGATACCCTCGTGGAGGTTGCCATCGAAGAGGGGTACATAGAATCCAAGTGGAAAGATATGATAATCCAATTCAGAAACTCATTATGAAACATTTGATTGACCCTACGGATCTGACCCGCGAAGAGACGGACCAGATCGTATCAATGGCGGAAGATATCATCGCTCACAGGGAGAAGTATCAGGACCTGATGGCACACAGGAAGCTCGCTACGCTATTCTACGAGCCGAGCACCCGTACAAGGCTGAGTTTCACCTCGGCAATGATGGAACTCGGAGGCAACGTTCTCGGGTTTTCAGATGCCAAAAGCTCGTCAGTAAGCAAGGGTGAGACCGTGCAGGACACTATCAGGGTAGTGGGCTGCTTCGCCGATGTCATCGCCATGAGGCATTACATAGAAGGAGCGCCTCTTGCCGCGGCGGAAGTATCCCGCGTGCCTATCATCAACGCCGGCGACGGAAGCCACAGCCATCCTACCCAGACTCTTACCGACCTTCTGACCATCAAGAGGGAACTCGGTCACATAGGCAATATGACTATCGGATTCTGCGGCGACCTTAGATTCGGACGCACAGTACATTCCCTTATAAAGGCTCTCACCAGATACGAGGGCATCAAGGTGATTCTCATCGCCCCGCAGGAGCTTGCACTTCCGGACTATATCAAGCAGGACGTGTGCGAGAAATCCGGAATATCCTATTTTGAGACTGACAATCTGGATGATGTCATGCCGGAACTCGACGTCCTATACATGACCCGCGTCCAGAAAGAGAGGTTCCTCGATGAAGATGAGTTCGACAGGGTCAAAGACAGTTTCGTGCTGGACGCAAGAAGAATGGCTCTCGCCAAAGAGAAAATGGCGGTACTACACCCGCTGCCTCGCGTCAACGAAATCCTTAAGGAAGTGGATGCAGACCCGCGTGCCGCGTATTTCCGTCAGGTGGAGAACGGCAAATTCGTCCGTATGGCTCTTATCAGCAAACTCCTCGAATGGAAAAATGACCCGGCGCACACAATGCCCGAGGGCGAAGCTCCAGTGCTGGACGCAACCCTGCATTGCAGCAACTCCAAGTGCATCTGCAACCATGAGAATGTGGAACCACGCTTTCGCGTAACATCCGGCGGAGTGGTCCGCTGCTGGTACTGCGATTCCAAAGTAAGGGGATAATACCATGATACAGATTAAAGATTCCGTCTTCTACATAGGCGTGGATGACCACGATATAACTCTCTTCGAGAGCCAGTATCCTGTGCCGCAGGGAGTATCCTACAATTCGTATTTCATTGACGACGAGAAGCTTGCCGTAATCGACTCCGTAGATGCCAGCAAAGCCGCCCTGTGGCTTGACAATGTCGGAAAAGCTCTGTACGACAGGCAGCCGGACTATCTGGTGGTACATCATCTGGAGCCGGATCATTCGGGGTCCATCGAGGCATTCATCGAAAAATACCCGGCGGCGCAGATAGTACTCGGGACGAAGGCGGCCGCCATGTTACCGCAATTCCTCACCGGCGGGCAGGCTGTCAGCATGGTCAAGGTTAACGAAGGGGACACTCTCGAACTTGGGCGCCATAGCCTGAAATTTTTCTCCGCTCCTATGGTACACTGGCCGGAAGTCATGGTATCATTCGAGCAGAGCACGGGAATACTGTTCAGCGCAGATGCGTTCGGCCGGTTCGGGGCACTGTCCGAGTGCGGTTTCCGGGCCTCCGAATATACTGACTGGGCTTCGCAGGCACGCAGGTACTATTACAATATCGTCGGGAAATACGGCGGTCCGGTAAGCGCCCTGCTGACCAAGTTGGCAGCGCTGCCTGCATCAATGATTCTTCCTCTGCACGGTCCGGTAATTGACGCCAACCTTGGAGAATACCTGTCCCTGTATGGCAAATGGTGCAAATATGAGCCGGATGTGGACGGAGTGATGATTGCGTGCGCATCAATGCACGGAGGGACCATGGACGCCGCACGAAAACTGGCATCCATGCTGGAGACAAAGGGCCGGAAAGTGATAGTCCGGGACCTCTGCAGGGATGATATGTCGGAGTGCCTCAGCGATGCGTTCATGTACTGCGAGGCGGTATTCGCCGCATGTACTTACGACGGGGGACTGTTTACCCCTATGCTGAATTTCATGCACAGGATCCAGGCCAAGGGCTATTGCAACCGCCGCGTGGGAATCATTGAGAACGGCTCATGGGCTCCGGTAGCGGGACGTATGATGAAAGAGAAACTTTCAGAGATGAAGGGGCTGGAGATTGTAGAGCCGGTGGTTACTATACGCAGCAGAATCAAAGACCTGTCTTCTCTGGAGCAATTGGCCGAGAATCTATGACGGAAAGGGAAACGCTCAGGAAGAAAGTCCTTGACTTTCTGGAAGCCAACGACATAAAATACGAAATATACGAACATCCGGCACTCTCCTCCATAGAAGAGTGCCTGGAGTATTGGAAAGACATCCACGATGCCGTACATTGCAAGAACCTGTTCTTCCGCAACCACAAAGGCAACAGACACTATCTCGTAAGTTTCGAATGCCACAAGGACCTGGACATTCACGGACTTGAACACCAGTTGCACCAAGGCAAGTTGTCGTTCGCTTCAGAGGAGAGAATGATGCGCTGTCTGGGAGTTCATCCGGGGTCGGTATGCGCATACGGGCTTATCAATGACATAAATATACCCGATGCCAATCCAAAAGAACTCTTTGAAAACGGACATCGGGTAAAATATTATCTTGACAGGAGTCTTCTTGACTCACGCAAAATCAGTTTTCATCCATGCGAAAACACGGCAAGCGTGGTGATTTCGAAAGATGACTTCCTCCGGTTTCTTGATATTTGGGGAGGAGAGGTCGAATGGCTTGATATAGCCTAAGCCATCGCTATCAGTATCATCACCTGTGCCACCAGCACTCTCATAAACATAGAGAGAGGATATACTGTAGCATAATTCAGTGATACATACTGACTTCCGTATGCGTTCTGTGCGAATGCAAGCACCGGAGGGTTGGTAGTTCCACCGGCTACAAGACCGCATATCTGGAAGAAGTTGAGCTTGAAGACATAGCGTCCGAGCAGTCCGATCACGAGGATAGGAACTATTGTGATGATGGCACCGTAAAGTATCCACCACCATCCGCCTGCGGTAAGTGAAGACACGAATGTCCTGCCAGCACCAAGTCCTACTGCCGCAAGGAAGAATGAGATACCTATCTCACGGATCATCATATTGGCGCTCAACGTAGTGAAAGTGGTGATGTGCATGCGCGGACCAAGACAACTGATGAGTATGGCCACGATAAGCGGACCACCGGCCAGACCAAGCTTAATAGGCTGAGGAATACCTGGAACGGCGATTGGAATACATCCGAGGACAACACCAAGTGCAATTCCGAGGAATATAGGGAAGAGGTTCGGCTTCTCAAGAGCGGCAGCCTTATTGCCCACCAACTTGGCGAGGGCATCGATGCCGTCCTTGTCTCCGACTACCTGCAGATAGTCACCCACCTGCACTCTAAGATCCGGAGCCGCTACCAGTTCCACACCGGAACGAACGACTCTGGTCACAGTCACGGCGTACTGACCCTTGAAAAGAATCTCAGAAAGCTTCTTTCCGGTAAGCGCCGTATTGGTAATTCCAAGACGCTTGACAAGAGGAACCGACTTGCGACCCTTGATCCAATCCTCAAGATGCATAGGAACCTCGGCACCGAAGATGATGCGGATGGTGTCTATGCTCTTCTGTGTAGTGACTATCAACACCCTGTCGTTCTCATTGAGGACAGTGTCTTCATGAGGAACGAACTCCTCACCGTTTCTCATTATCCGGGATATCACCATCTCGTTCTTGAGGTCATCATTGATTACCTCCTTGATGGTTTTGCCGATAATGGCAGGATTGGTCACCGCACAATGCATACGGCGTGCGATATTTTCCGCAGCATTGCTCTGAGCCTCTATCTCGCGGGTTTCCTTATCCATGTCAACCTCGAACACCGCCTTGAAAATAATCAGAAGCGCAAGGACGCCAAGCACACCTATAGGATAAGCCACGGCGTATGCCGAAGCGAGTCTTGAAGCATCCGTGCTGGATCCGCCTGAGTCAAGCAGAGTCTGCTGCGCGGCACCAAGACCAGGAGTATTGGTCACGGCACCTGACATTACTCCCACCATGGTCTGAAGGCTCTCGCCTGTGACAAGATGGATTCCAAAGGCTGTCAACGCCGACATAATTACCAGACCTACAGCAAGAAGGTTCAGTTTCACACCCCCGTTCTTGAATGAAGAAAGGAAGCCCGGACCGACTTGCAGTCCTATAGAGTACACGAAGAGAATCAGTCCGAAATCTTTCATGAAGGCAAGCACCTTGGCATTCGGCACAAATCCGAAATGTCCCATGACAATACCCACGAAAAGAATCCATGTAGAGCCGATGGTCACGCCCCTGAAATTGAGTTTCGAGAGCATCAGGCCCAGCGTAATGACTACGGCAAAAAGAAGAATTGAATATGCTGTTCCCGTTACCATACGAAATCAAATTTCACATCCACAGGAATACCCTCAAGCATCATATTGAATGTGTCCGCCTTAAGGTCATCTCCCACTACATCATATTTCTCCACAAACTGCTTGGCGGCAGCATAATCACCGTTGCCCTGCAATTCAAGCACGGTGCTGACAAGAGAATTGATGCCGTCGCGGAACGCATCATAACTGATATAGTAGCAACCATCCTGATGACGCTCGTATGCGCCAGCCTCCTTAAGGTAGTTGTAGCAGATGATGTTGGCACGACCTACCACCTCGGTGTTACCGAATCTTGCAGAACGCAGAAGCGCGGTAAGGAAAGTAGCGTAGCTGTCTTCTCTGGTCACAATCTCATTGGTCTCAAACTTGGCAATAACGCTGGATGAGAGGAACGTACCCATTGAAAGAGCTTTCACCTCCTCTACAAGAGAAGCCAGATTGTCAAGGGCAGTATTCACGCTGCGGCCGTCAAGGGTTGTCTTAACTCCGAGTCCGTGAGCCACCTCGCGGAAAGCCACGTTCCAGAAGAAAGCTCTGTCATTGACATGCTCGCGATCCTTGTCGCTGATTACAAGGTCAGCTGTAGGAACGAGAATTCCGTTGAACTTGGAAGTAATCACATTCTGCATAAGGATGCTGCGGGTACCCTTTTCAGCCTGAACCTTAACGTCAAAAGGAAGGCTTATGGCAATATCCTTGATCCCGCAGTTGGCTGCTCCGGCATAGTAAAGAGCGTCGCCGGCATAAATTACGGACTCCGTACTAGGAACAAAGGTCTTGTATTCATCCTTGCAAGGAAGACTCTTCTGGAACTCCGGCATCTGCGCACTGAACTTGTGGAGCTGCTCGGTACGGGAGAGGTTCTTCAGGATGATGTATGCACCATAGGAACGCTTGATGCCGTGAAGATTGTCATCGCTGCTTTCGCTCGGGCCGAGGACCAGGTCCATCTTGCTGTCGTTGGTATCAAGCCACTTCAGAGCGCTCTGCTCGTATGAGTCGGTCTTGAGTCCGTCAATCTTGGCAAGAAGATATTCCCTTACGCTTGGAACTATGGTAAGGTTGGCTGCGGCCTTGAGGTAATCGCACATCTTGTCTATATTGTCCTTATACTCGTCATGATACCACACGGTGGTCAGCTTTCCTTCATGATCCCTGCGAATCAATGTGTAAGGACTGTTTTTGTCCGGATCATCGAATGCCTCCCACTCTTCCTGAGTCATATCCGAAGGATAGAAAAACAATCCGACCGGCATATCTGAAAAACCTTCCACGAAACTCTTTCCGGTAATTCTGTCCCAAGGGCCGTAATTGATCAATGCATACTCTCTCGCCCTTGGATCCTCAAGACTTTCAAGAGACTGCTTGTCTCCGAACGCCTGCTTCCAATAAATATTGTCGGCCTCCATCGCAGCGAAGCGATAGAGATTGAGCACTTCCTTGCCGTAAATCGAAATCGCATCGATGTAGGCGGTATTCTCCGTGCCAATCTTGACTGTAGCATACTTGGCGAAATTTCCGTCATTCTTTTTGGTCTCGTTGCACCCAACGAACAGGGTAGCCGCAAAAGCTACTGCCATGAACATTTTTTTCATAACAATTCTTGTAATACAATTTAGCTTACAAAGTTATTAACTTTTTCCTTCTTCTAAAAGTTTTAGCACACAAAATTGGCTGAATGTCAAAGGACTTTTCTTTTAGAGGAAAAATGCATAAATTGCATTGTTTTTTTAACATATTCGACATGCATTCAAGAACAATTCTTGTTTCAGCGGCTGCTCTGGCACTGACACTCTCTGCCACAGCCCAGACCCCTTCCTGGGTTAGAAGGAACAGCATCTCTCCGGACGGAAGCACCATCGCCTTCAGCTACAAAGGGGACATCTACACCGTACCGTCATCCGGCGGACAGGCACGGCAACTTACTTCAAACCAGGCACTTGATTCCAACCCTATTTGGACAAGGGACGGAAAGAACATCGTGTTCATATCCTACCGCGAATCAGGCAAGGACATCTATATAACGTCGGAAAACGGCGGCGTTCCTCGCCGCATAACCAATCTTCCGGGCAACGAAACACCGCTTGCAGTGCTCCCGGACGGCAGCATCCTGTTCTCGTGGTACAACGGCAGCGTAGAATCGGAAAGCTACGGTGACTTCCCCGGAACAGCCCAGCTGTATCGCACGGATATCCACGGAGCAGCCCCGGAGCTCGTAACGTCCCTCCCTGTCAAGGCCCTGAGCATCAACTCCGAAGGCACCATCATCTACGAAAACTACAAGGGATACGAGGATGAATTGCGCAAGCATCATACCTCTTCCGTCACAAGAGACATCTGGAAATATGTCCCGGCAGCGGGAGACAAGCGCCTCTGTATCAACTCCAATGGAAGTTTCACCAAACTCAGCGACTACAAGGGAGAGGACCGCAACCCCGTATTCGCCGCTGACGGAGACACGTTCTACTATCTGAGCGAACGCGACGGAAAGACTTCCAACGTGTACCGCAGCTCGTTGTCCGCTCCTCAGACATCAGTTCAGCTGACCTTCGAGACACGCAACCCGGTACGTTTCCTCTCGATATCCGAAGACGGAACTCTGGCATTCTCTCTCAACGGAGACCTCTACACCATGAAAGACGGTGCTCTTCCGGCCAAGGTGCCAATAACTGTCACCCGCGACGAGAACGAGCGCGAGATCCAGAAATACAACTACTCCTCAGGAGCCAGTTCAATGGCCGTATCGCCTGACGGAAAAGAAATAGCCATGATAATAAGAGGCGACGTGTTCGTGACTTCCGCAGACTACAAGACCACAAGACGCATCACCAATACTCCCGTACAGGAGCGCAATGTGGATTTCTCGGCGGACGGACGCGAAATATACTACTCTTCGGAAAGAAACGGACACTGGGGCATCTGGAAAACGTCTCTTGTAAGAAAAGAAGACAAGATGTTCACATACGCAGTTCAGACCAAGGAAGAACTCGTATCCACCCCGGGAGAGACCTGCTTCCAGCCTGACGTGTCCCCGGACGGCAAGTGGGTGGCATACTACCGTGACCGCACCGAACTCGTAATCAAGAACCTTAAGAACGGAAAGGAAAAATCCCTTTTCAAAGGAATCAACTACTCCTACCAGGACGGTGACCAGGGATTCGAATGGAGCCCGGACAGCCACTACATACTCTGCAACTGGCAGGCTAACGGAGGCTGGAACAATTCCGACGTGGCCCTGATTGACATCGAGACAGGAGACATCACCAACCTCACCCGCAGCGGATATTCCGACAGCAACTTCAAATGGGCCCTCGGAGGCAAGGCCATGACATGGGAGTCCGACAAAAACGGCTATAGAAGCCACGGAAGCTGGGGCGCGGAAAGCGACATATATATAATGTTCTTCGACGGAAAGGCCATGACCGATTTCGGACGCAGCAAAGAAGAAATCGACATAGACAACATGCTCAAGTCCGAAAAAGAACTCAAAGCAGAGAAAAAGGAAGAGAAGAAAGACTCTCTGGACAAGGCCAAGAACAAAGTCGAGAAGCTCAAGTTGTCCCTCGACCAGAGAGACGACCGCATAATCAGGCTTACCCCGAGCTCCAACATGATGGGAGACCATTTCCTCAGCCCTGACGGGGACAAACTGTACTTCACCCAGAGACTTGAGCGCGGATATGACCTTTGTGTGCGCGACCTCCAGGAAGGCAGCATAAGTGTCCTTGCCAAAGGCGTCTCCGGCTCTTTCTATCCGTCAAAGGACGGCAAAAGCCTCTATATATTCTCCGGACGAGGCATCTCAAAGCTCTCTCTTGCCGGAGGAAAGACCGAAAGCATAGCATTTTCGGGCGAGTATGAATACAGGCCTGCAGAAGAGCGCGCATACATGTTCGAGCATGTGTGGAAACAGGTCGAAGAGAAGTTCTATGTAGAAGACCTTCAGGGAGTTGACTGGAAGTACTATCATGACAACTATGTGGCGTTCCTGCCTCATATCAACAACAACTTTGACTTCCAGGACCTGCTTTCCGAAATGCTCGGAGAGCTCAACGCTTCCCATACCGGAGCCAGATACAGCGCATCCACAACCCGCAACATGGGGTACCTCGGTGTCATATATGACACCAGCTGGAAAGGCAAGGGACTCAAGATAAAGGAAATCCTTCCTGGAGGTGTGCTTTCATTGGCAGATTCCGACATCAAGGCCGGAGACATGATTGAAAGCATCGAAGGAGTTACCCCGGATATGAGCGGAGACTGGATGTCCGTTCTCGCCGACAAGGCCGGAAAGCGCATCTGCATCACAGTCAGGAAACAAGGCTCCAAAAAGGCAGAAGAGATGTTTGTAGTGCCGTCAGGCTCCGAGAGTCGTCAGCTCTACAGACGATGGGTCAAGCAGCGTGAAGACATGGTGGAGAAGCTCTCCAACGGTCGAATCGGCTACGTACACATAGAGGGAATGGACTCGGATAGTTTCCGCGAGATGTTCTCCAAGGCCCTTGGCAAATACAGAACATGCGAAGCTCTGATAGTTGACACCCGGCACAACGGTGGCGGCTGGCTGCATGACGATGTGGTAACATTCCTTGGAGGAAAGCTCTACACCAAATACATTCCGCGCGGGCAATTCATCGGAGATGAGCCGTTCACCAAATGGAACAAGCCATCTTGCATGCTCATCGGTGAAGACAACTACTCCGACGCATCCGGCACCCCGCTCGCTTATCAGCAGCTCGGCATAGGCAAACTCATCGGAGCACCTATACCGGGGACTATGACCGCCGTATGGTGGGAGACACTGATAGACAACACTCTCGTATTCGGTATTCCGCAGGTGGGTTCATGGTCTGTGGCAGACAAACGCTTTATAGAAAACAACCAGATAGAACCGGACATCCTGGTATATAATGACCCGGCATCCGTCCTTAGAGGAGAAGACAAGCAGCTCGAAGCCGCCGTCAAGGAAATGCTCAAAGAAATCAGCGACAAGTAATTATCCGCACAATCCCACGGACCTCAAGAGTCCGTAATAGACAAGAGGCCGGCTAAAAATTTCTTTTTGGCCGGCCCCTTGCTTTGATAATTATCGGGATATTAAGTGATTACTCGTTTAGAGTCACGTTTACACGATACATCTTGCCAGGCTCAAGGGAAATGTCTGTAGCAAGAGTCTTGGTCGCATTGAATTTGTTAGGGACATTACCATAACCGGCCTTAATCGCAAGTACAGTTCCGGATGGTAGCACACAAGGTGCTCCGGTATATCCTATAATATACGCTACGATATTGCCGCTGCCGTCGGGACTGACGCCTGTGCCGAGTGACGAGCCTCCGGATTGGAACGCCGTCCCAAGACCAACTTCGCAGTAAAAATGTGGATTCCCGTAACTAATACCAAACATATCACCCAAGCGAGTCCATCCGGTAAATCCCATAGGAGTAGGAGAAGCACTATTACTCGTATTCAAATTTATTTTGGTCAGATGATCATAACCGCTTGGCACATTGGCTGTAACCTTTACTACATAGCAGATACTCTTAAGAGTCACATTCACGTATCCTGCGGCAAGAGCGGAGAAATCCGTAATCTTTCCGTGCATCACAACGGCCTCGTCAACATTTGACAGATCGCCATTGCCTCTCTGCAACTGATACATAGCACGAACAGTGATGTACGGCTGCTTTTTTACCACATCCTGCAAAAGAGGTTTCGGATCAGTAAGACCCGTACCTTCCCTCTTTTTTGACTGCCAAGGCTCTGTTTCAGTGCCTTTCCCTTCCGTAAGCGCAGGATAGATTACAGACACCATTACAGCGCCGTCAGGATTGGAATATGTGCCGCTGAACTTCGCAGAGGCGCCCGCAGTAGTTGTCTCAAAGACGTCATTGGAAAGGGCATTTCCATCAGCATCAATGGCCACAAGCGAAATCTTGTCGTTAG
>HF986287.1:48390-69627 GCA_000432655.1 Bacteroides sp. CAG:1060 | reverse complement strand
TAGCTCTCCCCTGACATCCTAATTCCTAAAAGAATTAACGCTCTCGATTTTATTGTTTCTCGGTACTTGCTTGTACTTATCTTTCAGTATTATCAATGAACTTGCCCCTGCCTGTCGGAAAGGGAATGCAAAGGTATGTGAATTTTTTATTCCAACCAAATTTTTTTTAGTTTTTTTTGTTTTTTCATGACATTTATGCGCATCTGTCGAGAAATCTGTATTCTGCAGCCTCCAAAAGGTGCCGCTCAGAGATTTCCGACACTCCATCAAGGTCGGCAATTGTCCTCGCAAGTTTTATTATCCTATAATATGCGCGCATCGAGAATCCCATTTTGTCCATAAGCCGCTTCATCACCTCCGCCAACCTGTCATTCAAAGAGCAATACTTCGAAAGGTGACGAAGATTCATCTCCGAATTGGTAAAGATTCCCTCTTCGCGAAATCTGCGCGCCTGCACCATTCGCGCCTTTCGCACTCTTTCTGCAATTACCGCACTTGATTCCCGGCCTTGTTCCGTTATGTTCAAAGACTGCACCCTTCTGACAAAAACCTGCAAATCCATCCTATCCATTATAGGGCCGGATAATTTGGAAAAATACTCTTCCCTGCGGGATGGAGAGCATGTACACCTGTCGCCCTCCCCGTAATACCCGCACGGGCACGGATTGGAAGCCGCAACCAGCATGAAAGATGCCGGAAATTCCACCTTGGTCCTCAATCTGGACACAACCACTTTTCTGTCCTCCAGGGGGCCGCGCAATGATTCGATAACGCTTCGCGGCAACTGTGCAAACTCATCAAGGAACAGCACACCGTTATGCGCAAGGGATACTTCACCGGGAAGAATACTGTCTCCCGAACCCCCTCCGATAAGCGCAGGAATAGATGTGGAATAATGCGGCGCACGGAAAGGACGCTGATTTCCACGCCCACTGCAAACACAACCTTTACCACATACCGAGTATATCTTCCTTGTAACCAAGGCCTCTTCCTTTGTCATAGAAGGCAGAATCCCGGCCAGCGCCTTTGCCAAAGTGCTTTTCCCTGACCCAATAGAGCCGACCATAATGATATTATGTCCTCCGGCAGCAGCTATTTCCATTGCCCGTTTTGCCCCCTGCTGTCCCACAATATCCGCAAAATCAGGGATTTCGGACAACTCACAAGGCCGTGTGTCAGACATCTTGCCCCCAGAGACATCAACCCGCACGGAGTCCCTAAGAATATCTCCGGAGAGCACAGATACGGCCTGCGTCAAGGTATGCACACCATAAATTTCAATTCCGCTGATTTCACATGCTTCCGAAGCACACTCGTATGGAAGGACAACACCTTTAAGTCCTTTTGCCCGCGCAAATTCGGCATAGAGCAATGCTCCAGACACATACCGGACTCCGCCGTCAAGTCCCAATTCCCCCATTATCAGATAATCGTTGACAAACGGCATACTTACGTCTGATGCTGCGGCTATTATACCAACCGCAATGGGAAGATCATAGCCGCTTCCACTCTTTCGTAAATCCGCCGGCGCAAGATTGATAACAATCTTCTTTCCCGGGACCTTGTACTTAAGTGCAGTCATGGCAGTAACAACTCGGAGCAAACTCTCCTTGACAGCCGTATCCGCCATGCCCACAAGATGAATGCCGATTCCCCTCTCGACATCCGTCTCAACAGTTACCTCAACTGCTTCTATACCTATACATTTTGCTGCATGAATCCGTGTAAGCATACGCATTATTGTTTATCTTTGCAGGCATTATGAAACACTCTTTAACAATTAAGAATCTTGACGGCCTGGCCGGCGCCGCATCCGAATTCAAGGAAGTGCTTAAAGCGCACCGCCTCATAGCATTCTATGCACCGATGGGAGCCGGAAAGACAACCTTTACAAAAGCCGTCTGCGAAAGCCTTGGCGTCCCGAGTGAAGAAATATCCTCTCCGACCTTTTCCATAGTAAACGAATATGTCGGAAATGATGGATGCAGCATCTATCATTTTGACTTTTACCGCATCACCAAAGATGCGGAGGCCTTGGATATAGGACTTTACGACTATCTCGACAGCGGATGTCCATGCCTTATGGAATGGCCGGAGAATATTGAAAATCTTCTTCCGGAAGACACCCTCAAGGTCACCATCCATGTAGAGGATGACGGCACCAGAGAAGTCTGCTGGGAAGACTAAGCTTCCACACACGTAATCAAAGTTATTCATAGCGCGATTAAAAATCTCGCAGCAAATAAACAAAGAAAAATCCACCGGAAGACACCTTTCCGATGGATTTTTCTTTTTGTTATATGAAAATATCTTTTTGTTTGCTAAAATGAAAAGCGCGCTCCGATATCAAAATTCACAAGAAGCGGATGCTCTGTCCTGATACTCTTAGGCTGCGTGCATGGGAAATAATACCTTACGCTCGGATCAACATACAATCCAAACCTAGGCGTAATCACGAATTCCACGCCCACGCCGCCGCCAACTGAATACTGAAGCTTGCGAACCGTCTCGCTTACGGTGATATCCGGCTTGGCGAAAAGAGTATATCTGCTTGATACACAGAACTCAGCCTCCCCTCCTGCGTGCACATAGAACCGTATCCTGTCCGAACCTATAAGATTATAGTATAACTCCAACGGAATTCCCACATATTGGAGCACATGTGATATCGTTCCCGCTTCCAGAGTCAGACCATCACGGACATATTTTCCAGCGAACGTTCTGGACAGGCGGGTATAATCCACCCCGGTCCCGACAGAAAGCCTTGGCGAGACATATTTTCTTACACCAACGCCGAAAGAAACCGGAATACCATACACGGAAGTTCCCGTCTCCACGATTCCGTCACTTGTTATTCCAGGTGCAAAGGTGTGCTGAAAATGATTGACAGACAGGCCGGAATCATTCCCTCCTACCGCACCTTTGGTATATACTTCTATGGGTTTGTCAAAAAAAGACTTGCTCTCCATTTCCTCCGGAACTCCGAACGGATCATGCTCAAACTGCTGTGCTTTCCTTACAGTCCTGCCGGACGGAGACGCATTTTCCGAAGATTGCTGGTTTTCGGAAGTCTCGTCAGCCTCAGTTTCGAGAACAGGCGTCCGGGTTTCCTCCTCAATCCGCTCCACCAACTCGGCCATTGCAATCATATCCACAACCGGAACATTCTCAGGCATAAGACCTCCCCGCACATATTCTTTTATTTTGTCCGGCGCAGGCATATCATCATGACTTACGGATGCATCGGCGGAATAATTCATAACTGAAGAGACAGGGGCGCTATTCTCCGGAGTGCTGCCACGAAAGAAGAATACCCCCAACAGCACCGATGCAGCAGCAAGAGCCATGCAGGCATACCCCCACATCGCTCCGGCACCACGGCGCTCCACGCTCCCTGGAGAAGTCCCTTTGAGACGACAAGCTATGCCCTTCCAAACGCTGCGTGACGGTTTCACCTCAGCATTTTCAAGCATCGACCTGACCAAAGAATCAAACTCTTTATACTCTTCCTGCATCATTAATACTTTTCCTTTATCCTGGACTGCAACAACATTCTGGCTCGCTGGAGCTGAGAACGTGACGTGGTCTCAGAAATGCCGAGAGATTCTGCAATCTCTTTATGGGAATACCCCTCTATGACGTACATATTGAACACCGTGCGGAAACCGGTAGGCAATTCTGTAATTAACTTCAGAAGATCCATATACGAAATTTTCTGAATGACAGTAGGATCGTCGCTTGCAATATTTCGCGCGACAGACACGTCTTCCGTGTTCTTCATGGCGTCTTTTTTCCTAAGACTCATCAGTGCAGTATTGACAAAGACCCTACGTGCCCAGCCTTCAAAGGACCCAACCCCTGAATAACTGTCAAGCTTGGAAAACAGAGTGACAAAACCATCCTGCAATATATCTTCCGCCACATCCTTATCTCCCATATATCGCAGACAGATGGCATACATTTTGGAGGACAACATGTCAAAAATTGCTTTTTGAGATTTGCTATCCCCATGCTTTGCGCCCTCAATCCAATCCTTTTCCTGTGTATCAAGATGCTTCTTGTTACCGAAAAGTTGCATTCTTTAAAAAGAATTAATTTTTGCTAAAGTAGCCATTTTTTCTCATAAAATGCATAAATTTGTTTTCCAATGCGAAAGATTGCGACATACTTAATGGCTATCCTGCTGCCCCTGTCAAGCCTGTTTGCGACAGAGCCGGACAGCGACAAGTTTCTCGATGCCGTGGCCCAATATGCAGAAGGTCATTATTCTTCTGCACTTGTGCTGCTGACGGAACTTCTGGAGACATCGCCGGACGACGATGCAGTCAATTATTATATGGGACTATGCGAACTGCCTCTCAATAAAGTTCAGGAAGCAACGCTGCATCTCGAAAAGGCCGCATCTATTGACAGCACCAACCAATGGTACACCAACGCTCTGGTAAATCTGTACGGAGCCACAGGCAATCGCATCAAATTCGCCGACAGTTGCGAAAAACTCGTAAGGCTTAATCCCGGCATGTACAGCAATCCTTATACGCTGACCATTATCGGGGACGCACGACTTGCCCAAGGACGCGATTCGGCAGCGCTCGAAAAATACAACCAGGCATTGGAAATCGACCCTTCCTATATACACGCAAGGCTCGGAAAGATAGAAGTTTTCAGAATGACAGGCAAGATGCCGTCAATGTTCACAGAACTTTCCAAATTGGTGGAAGACAAAGACGTGGACGTAGATACCAAGACAACCTATCTGGATGCCATCATGAAAAACATGGATTCCAAATTCTATTGGGTGTGGGGCAAGACATTGGAGGAGATTGTATTCAAGTGCGTAGAGGTACACCCTTCCGATGTGAAGGCTAACCTGCTAAAATTCAACATGATTTCCATCACTGGAGACAATGACGCAATGCTCAGCCAGTGCGCAGTGCTCGCAAGAGTGGCGGAAACGGCAGGAGATAAGGAAAACCTTGCAACCGCATACGCTTACGAAGGTGATATCGCCCAC
Organism: Bacteroides sp. CAG:1060; assembly: GCA_000432655.1. GTDB lineage: Bacteria > Bacteroidota > Bacteroidia > Bacteroidales > UBA932 > Cryptobacteroides. Next base: position 64,613 of record HF986287.1, on the reverse strand, counting down.
TCCATGGGAAATAATAAACGAGCTTACCGCGCGTACGACAAAGCTCTGCAGATAGACCCGGATCACAGTTCCGTCCTGAACAACTACGCTTATTTCCTGTCCGAAGAGCACCGCTCGCTGAAGAAGGCACTCAAAATGAGCCGCAGGGCCGTGGAGTTGGAACCCGACAACGCCACTTATCTTGACACCCTCGGTTGGATCCTTTATCTTCTTCACAAGCCGGAGGAGGCCAAACCATATTTCAAACACGCCATGATTTATGGAGGCAAGGACAGCGCAGTGGTATTGGAACATTACTCCAAGGTTCTAAAAGCTCTGGGAGAAGATACGCTGGCGTCATACTATGAATCGCTTGCCGAGCAGAAAAAACAATAATCATGAACTGGCTCTACCGCATTTCCCTGATTTTTCTGCTGTGCGCCGGCAGCGTGCATGTATATGCCCAGAACACCTCGGCCCAGGAATCCCGTAAGGCGGTACTCGAAAAAGAAATTGCCCAGCTTCAGAAGCAGATTAAAGACAATTCCACCAAAAGCGCCAATGCGCTGGGAGAATTGACCCTGATAAGAAAACAACTGTCCAACAGGCGGGAACTCATTTCCGACAGCGAACGGGAAATCCGGGTTCTTACAGATAGTATTGCCAGAGTCCGCAAGGAGATAAGCGCCATAGAAGCGCGACTTGACACAATGGATTTATACTACCGCAGGCTTATAAAAGGAGCTTACCGCAACAGGGACAAACGTATCTGGTATGCCCATTTGCTGACCAGCGCAAATTTCGCACAGGCGTCCAGGCGGTATTCATACCTTAAAAACCTGTCGAGCCAGATGAACGAAGAAGCGGCCAGGATTACCGCCACCAAAGCCGAACTTGACGAAAAGGAAGCGAAGCTTAACAAGATGAAAGCCAATGCAGAAGCATTGAAAGCCGCTCGCCAGAAGGAACTCAATCAACTCAAAAAAGACGAAAAACGGTCCGATACGCTGATTGCTACGCTTAAAAAAGACAAGAATAAATACCAGAAACAACTGGCCACCAAGCAAAAACAGGTCGAGGCCCTAAACCGCGAGATAGAGAAAATCATCGCTTCCTACATCGCCCAGCAGAACGCCGCATCAAAAGACAGCGGGAAGGCCGGGACGAAGCAGAAACCCATTGACTACAAGCTCGCGGCCGACTTCGAAAAAAACAAGGGAAAACTACCTTGGCCGGCAGAAGGCCCGGTGGTCGAAAAATTCGGAAAGCACAATCACCCGGTCTATACTTCCATCGTAATGCCATTCAACAACGGCATCAATATAGCACTTTCTCCAGGTACGCAGATAAAAGCCGTATTTGACGGAGAGGTCAAAAACATAATTATTATGCCAGGATACAACAAGTGCGTACTGGTACAACACGGCAGTTATTTTACGTTTTACTGCAAATTGGCGGGAGTAGAAGTAAAAGCTGGAGACAAAGTCAAAACCGGCCAAGTGATAGGCACCGTGGACACGATAGACCATCAGACTCAGTTACACTTCCAGGTATGGAAAGAGAAAACCCCTCAGAATCCGGAAAACTGGCTAAGATAACACGAGCTTAACCAGCAACCCAGACGAGCACGTGACGGTCGAAAGTCATGTATTGAAGAAGTATCTCCTCTTCAAAGCCGTCTTTCTGGATAAACGTAGCAGACAACTCTCCCTCTCCGCGAAGTCTGAAATCGTCAATTTCTATCTGCTCTGCAAAGTCCACGTTGTACTGAGACATTTTCTTATACACCGCCTCCTTTGCACACCAATAAATAGCCAACTGCTCGTTACGTTTCTCTTCATCGAGATCTTCAATCTCATCCTCTGAGAGAGCCCTTTTTTCCACAGCGGAAAAATCCCTGTCTAGAGACTCGCAGTCAATGCCGACCTCTTCCGTATCATTGTAAATCACCGCCACATATTTGTCCGTGTGCGTGATACTTATATTGGTAGAGGAATTCTTTATATATGGTTTACCGTTGTCGTGATGGCTTAAATAAACCTTTTCTTCAAACAATACGTCAAGAAGAGCCCGTACAGCAAGCTTCTGCTTACGGAGCGACGCACTTTTTATGTAAGAGATTTCTTCTAATTCGTCAGTAGGAACCGAACTCAACCTTTTGAGTTCTTCCTCAGACTCTGTAATTTGCCAGACTCCCAGTTTCGAGTGGTAGTCGTCATCAAGGTCTTTAATAAGATATAGTGCCATAATTGATTTATATCACCGCAAAGATAATGATTTTTTGTATATTTGTGCCAATTTAATTGAATACTATATTTTTATCTTTTGAAGTATGAAATATCTTTCTGATGAAAAATTGCTCATCGTCGGTGCCGGTGGAATGATCGGTTCCAACATGGCACAGACCGCTCTTATGCTCGGTCTAACCCCTAACATTTGCCTTTATGACATCTTTGAGCCAGGCGTGCACGGAGTTGCAGAGGAGATTTATCACTGCGCATTTGAAGGCGCCAACGTTACCTGGACCACAGATCCGGCAGTAGCTTTCAAGGATGCCAAATACATCATCTCGTCAGGCGGTGCTCCTCGCAAGGAGGGAATGACTCGTGAGGATCTTCTCAAGGGAAACTGCAAAATCGCAGCCGAGTTCGGAGATCTCATCAAGAAATACTGCCCTGATGTGAAGCATGTTGTGGTTATTTTCAACCCGGCAGACGTAACTGCGCTCACAGCACTTATCCACTCAGGTCTGAAGCCTAATCAGCTTACCTCTCTTGCCGCTCTCGATTCCACCCGTCTTCAGGAAGGACTCGCACAGGAATTCGGCGTACAGCAGTGCAAGGTAACCAACGCATACACTTACGGTGGTCACGGTGAAGCTATGGCAGTATTTGCATCCAAGGCTCTCATCGACGGCACACCGCTCGCAGAAAAGCACCTTTCAGCAGAGCGTTGGGCAGAAATCAAGCACAACACCATCCAGGGTGGTTCCAACATCATCAAACTTCGCGGACGCAGCTCATTCCAGAGCCCTGCATACAATGCAGTCAAGATGATTGAGGCCGCTATGGGCGGAGATAAATTTACCTGGCCAGCCGGCTGCTACGTCAACTGCGACGCATGTGGCTACAAGAACGTGATGATGGCTATGCCAACTGTTATTGATGCTACCGGTGTTCATTTCACCAAGCCGGAAGGAACAGCTCAGGAAATGGCTGACCTCCAGGCTTCATACGAGCACCTCTGCAAGATGCGCGATGAAATTATTGAACTCGGCATCGTTCCTCCTGTAGCAGATTGGAAAAAGGAGAACCCTAATCTTTAGTCTGAAGATTAACAATCTATTCAAACAAGCGGAAGTCCATTGCCGGACTTCCGCTTGTTTTTTCAAAATCTCCCAATTGTCCTCAAATTTCTCAGTATGCGACCATTGTGAAATAAAATAATATTTATATCTTCGTTATTGGTCTAATCCTCCTTTGAAATGACTTTAAAAAGACACCAACATATTCTCCTTGCAGTTACCATAGTAATATGCAGCTTTTGCAACATTTGCGCGTCCTCCTTTGCGCTTGCACAAAACGTAGATTCAATTCTGGTATCTTTTGAAAAGCAGAAAAAGAATAAGGCCGAGAAGACCGCCGAAACCTTTTTCGGCATTCTGATGGAGCAAGGATTTTCGGAAGACAGCATACGCATACTTAAAGGCAGCAGCCCCGACAGTATAAAAGCACTCACATGGTACTGGGCTGCGGAATGGTTTTATGACAGTCAGGATTATGACAAAGCCATCGTCTATTCCGAAAAAGCTCTGAAAAAGAGTCAGTCAACAGGAGCCAAAGAAATCGAATGCGACTGCTGCAACACCCTCTCCATAGCACTGTTTCGCAAATCGGACTATCGTTCCTCTCTTAAATATGCAAAACGGACATTGGAATTGGGCAGGGAACTCAATGACGAGGGTCGCATAGCAAATGCGCTTAACACTCTCGCCGGAATATGCCTTACAGCCAAACAACCGGCAGAAGGCGAAAAATATATACTTGAAGCCATTTCCTTGTGTGAGAAGAACAAGGACTCTCTTAAGCTGGCAGTGCGCTGCGGAATGGCGGCAGAAATATACCACAGCATGGGGGACGACATTAAGAGCCTGGAATACTCTAAACGCGCATACGATATCAACTCCGCAATGGGGCTTAAAGAAAAAGCGGCAGTGAGACTGTCCCAGATGGCCGCGGCACAAATTGCCCTCCAACAATATGACGAGGCCAGACAATCCCTCATCAAGGCGCTGCCAATACTGAAATCCGCCGGCAACCTGCAATCATGGGCGATCAGCTGCAACCAGCTCGGGGACATTTACCTTCAGGAAGGAGACAACACCTCCGCAGCCTCATACTACAAGTCTGCGCTTGAAGTGTTTATAGGAAAAGGCGACGCATACAACATGAGCCACTCCTATCAAGGACTGAGCGAGGCCCTCATCAAAACAGATCCGGCACCTGCAGCAGAGTACCTCAAACACTATATCCAGATAAAAGACTCCCTCTACGACAGCGAGATGAACCAGGGGCTTAACGAATACAATGCTCGTTATAAAAATGATGTGATTTCTTCAGAACGCGACCGTCACATCAAAGCCAACAAACAGATTGCCTCCGCCGGCATAGCTGTCACGATACTTTTATTGCTTGCCATATTTCTGCTTATTCATAAAAACAAATCTTCAAAGATTGCACTCGACGAGATATCTTTGAAGATAGAACAGCAAAAGGAATCCCGATCAGGCTCAACCCCCAAGACAAGCAACGAGAATCTGGTGGAGAAATTCAAGATTCAGGTCCATGACCTTATAAAAACCGGGCACAAAGTGGATTTGCAAGCCGTTGCAGATTCATTATGTACAAGCAGAGCCAATCTCAACAGGCAGATAAAGGCAAAGACCGGAGAAAGCAGCAGTTCTCTCGTATCAAAAACCAGGGTAGATATAGCTAAGGAAATTCTGCGCGCCAATAAAGACGTCCCTATAGCCGAACTCGCCGCCCGATGCGGAATAGAAGACGTATCGTACTTTATCAATCTCTTCAAGAAATACACAGGTTCCACCCCGAAGCAATGGAAAGAACAAGATAAGGAGGCATAGCAGGCTTCGAATTCACTGATATCCAGACGGTCTATTATCCATTGGCAACGCCGCCCGGATTTCCGCTGATGGCAATACCATACAAACGGAATACAAAAAGAAGGCGACTATCAGTCATTCGACTTTTAGTCACCTTCAAGTATATAATCTGTTCTAACTGAACTATTCTTCGGCAGCCTCTTCTGCTACGTACTCTGCAAGAAGCTTGGTCTGTACGTCTCCTGGTACCGGCTGATAATCAGCGAATTCCTTCTCAAAGGAAGCGCTTCCTGCCGTAAGGGAGCTCAGAGATGTAGAATAACGATAGAGCTCAGCCTGTGGCACTCTGGCCTTCAGAATAGCAAAGCCCTTATCTGAATCCATATCTCCAAGTACGCCGCGGCGATTCTGAAGATCCGACATAACAGCACCCTGATACTCCGGAGGAGTCATAACTGTCACATTGTAAATAGGCTCAAGAATCTTTGGTCCGGCATTGCGGAAAGCCTCTTTAAAGGCGTTGCGTCCTGCGATGATGAATGCGATTTCCTTGGAATCTACAGGATGCATCTTTCCGTCATAGACAAACACTCGGATGTCTCGTGCATAAGATCCGGTAAGAGGACCTTCACTCATCTTCTCCTTGATACCCTTCAGAATAGCAGGCATGAATCCCAGGTCAATGGCTCCACCGACAACACAGTTGTAGAATTCGAGCTTGCCACCCCACTCAAGCTCAGTGATATCCTGAGTCTTCACATTGAGCTGAGTATCCTTGCCGTCAATCTTGAACTTGGTGTTAAGTTCGCCTTCGGCCGGACATACAAGAAGATGAACCTCGCCGAACTGACCGGCTCCACCGGACTGCTTCTTGTGTCTGTACTGTGCAGTAGCGACCTTGGTGATGGTCTCACGATAAGGCACCTTCGGAGCAAAAAGCTCTACATCTACACCGAATTCGTTGACAAGACGCCACTTGACGATGTTGATATGCTGCTCTCCATTTCCTTTGAGGATGGTCTGACGAAGCTCCTTGTTGTAATCCACAACCACGGTAGGATCCTGAGAGGATATTTTCTTGAGGGCATCCCCGAGCTTCTGCTCGTCCTGAACCACCTTAGCCTTGATGGCGCACTCATATTTGGATGCAGGGAAAACTATCTTGTCATAGTTGATTCCTGATCCAGGAAGAGAAAGGGTGGTGTTGGCGCGACTGTTCTTAAGCTTGACAGCACATCCGAAGTCTCCCGCGTGAATCTGATCCACAGCTTCTCTCTTCTGGCCGGCAACAGCATAAATGGCTGAAAGGCGATCTTTTCCTCCGGTTACAGGGTCCTCAAGGTCAATACCAGGAGTAATGGTACCGCTCATAACCTTAAAGTAAGAAACCTCTCCCAAATGCTGCTCCACAGCGTTCTTGTATATGAATATGGATGGAGCACCTTCTTCTTTGTTGGTAGGCACAGGTGCTACCCTTCTGGTAAACTCAAACAGTCTCTTGACTCCAATGTCCTTCTTCGCGGAGACACAGAATATAGGGTAAGCCTCGCCCTTGCTTATACCGATGCTCAAACCCTTGCGGATTTCGTCCTCCGTGAGACTTCCAGCCTCAAAGAATTTCTCCATGAGGGTATCGTCATATTCGGCCGCCTTCTCAATAAGCTCCTGACGTGCCTCTTCTGCCCTGTCCATAAGATCAGACGGAATTTCAAGGTCTTCACGCGTACCGTTCTCGTCCTTAAAATGATAATACTTCATTGTAAGTACATCCACGAAACCGTCGAATGAAGGTCCGGTAGTTACAGGGAACTGAATATAAACAGCCTTCTTGCCAAATGACTCGTTGATGGAGTTCTGCACGAGATCCCAATCCGCCTTCTCCCCGTCAAGCTGGTTAACAGCGACGATAAGAGGAAGAGATTTCTTCTCTGCAAGTCTGATAAACTTCTCCGTGCCCACTTCCACGCCCTGCTGAGCATTGATTACAAGTATACCGCACTCGCAAACCTTGAATGCCGAATAAGCACCTCCTATAAAATCATCCGCTCCCGGGGTATCGATAAAATTGAACTTGGTATTCTGGAACTCGGCATACAACGGCGTAGCATAGATGGAGCGCTGATTCAGTTTTTCGAGTTCGTTGTAGTCGGATACTGTATTCTTATCCTCTATTGTACCTCTTCTGTCAATAACCTTGCCCTCGTAGAGCATAGCTTCAGCCAACGTGGTCTTGCCGGACTTTGTAGCTCCGAGAAGTACCACGTTGCGGATTTCTTTGGTTGTGTATTCTTTCATTTTGTTGTTATTAATTATTAATAATTCTACTAATCTTCATGTCCGAATCACAAATCTAACAAAAAATGAATCTAAATACAATAGTTATCTGACCAATATTTCAAGAATATCTCTTCTCCTGACAGGCCAAGTTCCGAGACAAGCATCTCGTCAATCTCAAAGGGGCATAAGCGCAGGATTCGGCAAAATGAGTCAAAAGACCCGCCTCTGACAAACCCGCAGTTCATGGCAGCCCCGAACAGTTCATAGTCGTTTATCATTCCCATATCAAACAATCTTTAGCTCCGGCAAAATTGATTTTTTGTCCATAAATTCGCAACATTAACAAAGGAGCAGGCAGTAAAAATTTCTTTTTTTTAGATATAATGTATGATTTTTATGGACATTGTTCATAAATACTGGAATAATCATTCTATTCCATGCCCTTATATTTGAAAAAAGGAATACAGAAACAATGATTAAAAACAGCGTCCACACCAGAATCAGACACATAAGGGAGAGTGCAGGGCTCTCTCAAGCCGCCATGGCAGAAGAACTGGGAATCGGACGCACCACCTATATCAACTTTGAAACAGGAAAGACAAAATTATTTGGTTCCGTATTCTCTTCCTTTATAGAATACTTCAACCTGAATGAAAGTGATGTACTGTCCTCTTTATACAGCACTCCCGGGATTCTTGAGGAAAAACAGAATTTCGAAGAAATGAAGCACGTCCTTATTGACGACTATGAGAAACAATTGAATTCTCTCAGGGACAGATGCGACGCTCTGGAGCGAAAAATCACAAAAGATGAGGAAATAATCAGCTCTCTGACACGAATAAATAACTATCTTATTAGTCAACTGCATAAAAATGACTAATTTTGTGGCATAATGCCACGCGAAGTTCATTTATTGGAGTGTCACACCCCTGGAATATTGGAGGTCGGATGCGACGAAGCCGGGAGAGGTCCTCTTGCCGGACCGCTCTATGCCGCTGCCGTAATTCTTCCTGAACACTTCCACCACCCGAAGCTGAATGATTCAAAGAAGATGAACGCTACGGACAGGAGCGAACTGCGGCAAATAATCGAGCAGGAGGCCATAAGTTGGGCGGTAGAAGAGATCAGTCCGGAAGAAATCGACTCTTTGAATATCCTGTGGGCTTCCGTGGAAGGGATGCAAAGAGCGGTACGGCGCCTGAGCGTCAGGCCGGAGATGATTCTTGTGGACGGGAACAGGTTCAAACCCATGCCGGGATACAAGTACATCACCGTTGTGCATGGCGATGCCACCTATGCCAGCATAGCCGCAGCGTCGGTGCTGGCCAAAACATACAGAGACGACAAGATGCGGGAGCTTTCTCATGAGTACCCACAATACGGATGGGAGAGGAATATGGGTTATCCGACGCCAGAACACATTGAAGCAATAAAAAAATATGGCTTAACACCCTACCACAGGCGCTCATTTCACCCGAAGGCTTTGGAGACAAGTTTATTTGATTGAACTGAAAAAGAATATGAAAAGAATGATTATCACCGCCGCGATTGCACTTTGCTTCGCGGTTCAGACAAAAGCAGACGAGGGGATGTGGATGCTACCCCTGTTGGAGAAAATCAACAGCGAAGCACTCGCAAACCTCGGTTCAAGGCTAACACCGGATCAGATATACAGCATCAATCATTCATCCATCAAGGATGCTGTTGTACAGTTTGGCGGAGGTTGTACCGGAGAGATTATCTCCGAAAACGGACTTTTGGCCACCAACCACCACTGTGGATATGCCAGTATCCAAGCACTGTCAAGTGAAGAGCACAATTACCTCGAAGACGGGTTTTGGGCTCAGAATCTCTCTGAAGAAATTCCTGTTCCGGGGCTCAGCGTAAGTTTCCTCGTGAGCATGGAGGACGTGACTGGCATGGTTGACACCGAGAAAGCGCGCAAGAAAATCATCAAGAAGGCCCAAAAGGACAATCCAGGATGCTCAATCCAGATTACCGGATTCTACAACGACAATGTCCAGTACCTCATAGTGTATAAAGTCTACAGAGATGTGCGTTTCGTAGGTGCTCCCCCTGCATCCATGGGTAAATTCGGAGGAGATACCGACAACTGGATGTGGCCGCGCCATACATGCGACTTTTCGATGTTCAGAGTGTACGCCGGACCGGACAACCAGCCTGCACAGTATTCAGAGACCAATGTTCCGTTAAAGCCGGCACACAGTCTCAGCATCTCGCTCAAAGGAGTGGAAGAGGGAGATTTTGCCATGATTATGGGATATCCCGGACGCACCCAGAGATTTCAAACAGCAGCCCAGCTGGAGGAAATGCTCGCAATAAACGATATCCGCATCGATGCAAGAACTGTTCTTCAAGACGTAATGTGGAAAGAAATGCGGTCCGATGAAGTAGTCGGGCTCAAGTATGCCAACAAATACGCCAGTTCATCCAACGGGTGGAAGAAATGGCAAGGCATGAGAGAAGCTTTTGCCAAACTTGACGTTATAGGTAGGGAACTTACTAAGGAGCAAAGGCTCGAGGAATGGATAATCGCTGACCCCGAGCGTAAATCCATATACGGTGGAGCCATAGAGGGTATAAAAAATGTGGTGGAACGTCGCCGTAGCAGTTACGAAAGTTATATACTTCTCTCAGAGACTCTGCAAAGGATAGAATTGCTTGGGCTCGTAAACGCCAATAGCGATGCAAAATATAAAGACTATGATGCTGACGTAGACAGGAAAATTGCTCTTGCGCTTACAGAGCACTATTTAGAAAGGGCCAATGATGAAGAAAAAGTCAATGTGAGCCGCGAGTATATCGAAAATATGTTCCGCACCAGTGCATTTGTGTCACCAGAAAGACTTGAAGCGGCACGATCTGCCGGCATTGATCTGTCAAAAGACCCGGCAGTGCTGTTGAAAGACAAGGTTAAAGAAGCAGCCACAAACCTTCTTAACGCATACACAAACGAAACTCAGGAACTAAGCAACTGCTCGAAGAAATATGCGGCAGCCCTTCTTGAATGGCAGAAGGACAAGCCAAGTTACCCTGACGCCAACTTCACTTGCCGCCTGACATACGGCACCGTCAAGGGCTATGAGCCAAAGGACGGCGTGATCTACAAATATTACACTACCCTCAAAGGGGTGATTGAAAAGGAAGACCCGGACAACTATGAATTCCGAGTGCCGTCCAAGGTCAAAGAACTCTACCAAAATAAGGATTACGGCATCTATGCGGACGCTGAAGGTAATCTGCGCACATGCTTCCTCACCAATCTTGATATCACAGGAGGAAACTCTGGAAGCCCTGTCCTCGATGCAGATGGTAACCTCATCGGACTTGCTTTCGACGGCAACTGGGAGGCCATGAGCGGAGATGTGATCTTCGAACCGGAACTCCAAAGATGCATTTGTGTGGATATCAGGTATGTCCTTTTCATGATGGACAAGTTCGGCGGAGCCGGTTATTTGCTGAATGAAATGAATATTATAAGATAATATGACAAAAGAAGAAATAATAGAAGCACTGAAGGAGGTTCATCATCCTGGTCGCTCCGATAAAGACATAGTGAGCCTCGGAATGGTTCAGAGTGTGGAATCGAACGAGGAATCCGTAGTGGTGACTCTTGCTTTCTCCAAAAGAAGAGACCCTCTTGCCGAATATATAATAGGAAGCACCAGAGCCTGCCTCGTCCGCCACTTGCCGTCTTCCGTAAAAGCGGAAGTAAAGACCGTCGTAGTGGACGAAGTCAAAGAAAAGAAAAAAGCCAACATAAAAGACCTTGACATGGAGCAGCTTCGCTCTGTGCGGCACATTATCGGAATAGCTTCCGGCAAGGGCGGAGTCGGCAAATCCACGGTAGCGGTCAACCTGGCATGCGCCCTGGCAAAGCTTGGATATAAGGTGGGACTTGCTGATGCCGATGTCTATGGTCCGTCCATTCCGACCATGACCGACACTGAAGGAGCCACTCCGATGGCAGAGGAACAGGACGGAAAAGAACTTATCATCCCGCTTGAGAAATACGGAGTCAAATGGATGTCAATCGGCTATTTCGCAGAAAAAGGTCAGGCGCTTATCTGGCGCGGGCCTATGGCATGCAATGCTCTGAAACAAATGATTCTGCAGGTCAAATGGGGAGATCTTGACTTTCTTCTGATAGATATGCCGCCGGGAACAGGAGACATCCACATCAGCCTTATCCAAGAGATTCCTATGGAAGGAGCCGTGGTGGTCACCACTCCACAGACAGTAGCTCTCGCAGATGTGGAAAAGGGCGTAAATATGTTCAGAAATCCCAGCGTAAACAGGCCCATCTTTGGACTTGTGGAAAACATGGCATGGTTCACACCGAAAGAACACCCTGACGAGAAATACTTCATCTTCGGAAAGGACGGCGGCGCCAAAATGGCCGAGGACCTCAACATAGATCTGCTCGGCAGAATTCCACTGGTACAGGGAATCAGGGAAAGCGGAGATTCCGGAGAGCCGGCGGCTCTAGGTACAAGTCCTGACGGCGCCGCATTTGTGGAACTCGCCGGGAAACTGGCAAAGAAACTCGGATAATATGGAAGTACGGGCCAAAAAAGCACTGGGGCAGCACTTTCTTACAGATCAGGGCATCGCAATGACCATCGTGGACTCCCTGGAAGCGGGAGGAGTCCGCAATGTGTTGGAAATCGGCCCCGGAATGGGAGTGTTGACGCAATACCTTCTCAAAAGAGACGACATTGACCTGAAATTGGTGGAACTTGACGGAGAGTCGGTAGAATACCTTCTCACACATTTCCCTGGAATGCAGGGGAAGTTGTATGAAATGGATTATCTGAAACTTGACGTCCACCTGCTCTTTCCGGGAGAATACCGTGTAATAGGCAATTTCCCCTACAATATCTCGTCCCAGATATTCTTCAAGATTCTTGAAGATAAAGACAGAGTGACCGAAGTGGTCTGCATGATTCAGAAAGAAGTCGCCGACCGTATAGCAGAGAAACCCGGAACCAAGACATACGGTATTCTCTCCGTGCTTCTCCAAGCCTGGTATGATATCGATTATATAATATCGGTAGGGTCAGGAGCCTTCTGCCCACCGCCAAAGGTTCAGTCCGCCGTCATAAGGCTCAGACGCAACGGACGCTCTTCTCTCGGGTGCGACGAAAGGCTCTTTAAAATGGTAGTCAAGACAGCTTTCAATCAGCGGCGTAAAACCCTTCGCAATGCATTGAAGCCACTGCTCACAGATGCCGTGGATACGAATGCACCGGTATTCGACCTTCGCGCCGAACGCCTGTCGGTAGAGGATTTCGTGGCTCTCACCAATCTTATCTCCAAAGGGCAGAATCAGAACATCTGACAGAAATTATTCGGAGCCGACCTCAGCTTTCATCTCCCTCAGCAAGTCAAAGGCTTGAAGAGGGGTCATATTGTTGAGGTCGGCTTTGTCAAGCTTGGCTTTCAAGGAAGAAAGAGTCGGGTCGTCAAGCTGGAAGAAGGACAACTGTACGCTGCCGTCTTCGGAGATTTCCGTGTCCTTGGCATGCTTTTCACGAAGCTCAAGAGTCCGCAGGGTCTTCTCCGCGCTGTCAATCACTTCACGAGGCATCCCGGCAAGACGAGCCACATGGATTCCGAAGCTATGCGCCACTCCTCCGGGCACAAGTTTCCTCAGGAATATGATATCACTGCCCTCCTCCTTGATGGAAATATGATAGTTCTTCACGCGGGGGAAAATCGTCTCCATATCGTTGAGCTCGTGATAATGTGTGGCGAAAAGAGTTTTCGCGCCCTTCCCCCGGTTGTGAATGTATTCCACAAGCGAGCGCGCTATGGACATGCCGTCATATGTCGAAGTACCTCTTCCGATTTCATCAAGAAGAACCAGCGAACGCGCCGAAAGATTGTGCATAATCATCGACGTTTCGAGCATTTCAACCATAAAGGTGGATTCTCCTCTGGATATGTTGTCAGTAGCGCCGACGCGGGTGAATATCTTGTCGAAATAGCCGAACCGGGCCGATTCTGCCGGCACAAAAGACCCTATCTGCGCAAGCAGCACGATAAGTGCAGTCTGACGCAGCAGTGCTGACTTTCCTGCCATATTCGGACCGGTGAGAATAATTATCTGAACCCCCTTGCTGTCCATCGAAATGTCGTTGGGCACATATTCTTCTCCGGGTCCCATAAGAGTCTCTATTACGGGGTGGCGGCCGGCCTTAATCTCAAGACTGTTGCTCCTGTCTATCTCCGGACGGCAATAGTTCCGCTCGTCCGCCTGATGTGCAAAGCCCTGAAGAACATCAAGTTCCGCAATGACATGACAATTGGCCTGTATATCGCGTATGGATTTCTGAACATCGGACACAAGCTCCGAATAAAGCTTGCTCTCAAGCTCATATATAGAGGCTTCGGCACCGAGAATCTTATCTTCATATTCCTTAAGTTCCGGTGTGATGTAGCGCTCCGCATTCACCAGAGTCTGCTTGCGTATCCACTCCGGCGGAACCAGATCACGGGAAGCGTTGCGAACTTCTATGTAATATCCGAATACGTTGTTGTATCCTATCTTGAGAGAATTGATTCCGGTACGTTCCACCTCTCTGGCCTGTATCTGTAGAATATAGTCCTTTCCCCCGCGGGAGATCTCCCTAAGACTGTCAAGTTCGCTGTTGACCCCGGATGCTATCACATCTCCTTTTCCTATCATGGCCGCCGCATCCTCCGCCAATGTGTTCTGGATTCTGGATCTTATTCCTTCCGTATCCTTCATGCCGGACAACAATTTATCCAGCGAGGCGATGCCCGTATTCGAACATAGAGAAACAATCGGCTGCATCTGCTCCAGCGAACGGCCCAACTGCCGCACCTCCCTCGGCAGAATCCTGCCAGTAGCCGCACGGGAAATGATTCTTTCAAGATCTCCTACACCACCGATACAGTCCCGAAGACCGGAACGCAGTTCCTCGTTGTCCCTGAGCAGCCCCACGATATCATAGCGCGCATTAAGTCCGTCAATGTCCATAAGAGGCATCGCGAGCCATTCGCGCAGCATCCTGGAGCCCATAGGAGAGCAACAGCGGTCAATGGTATCCACAAGACTGACACCGTCCTTGCCGGCATTGCTTTGGAACACCTCAAGGTTGCGGAAGGTGAATTTGTCCATCCAGACGAACTTATTTTCGTCTATCCTTGAAATGGAGCATATATTACCCAGCCCCGTGTGCTGCGTCTGCTCAAGATATGCAATCAGAGCACCTGCCGCACACACCGCCAGAGGATATCTGTCAATGGCAAAACCTTTGAGGCTGCTTACCCCGAACTGATTCTTGAGTTTATCTTCAGCCGTGCTCTGCACAAAGGCCCACTCCTCAAGCGGAGTCACATAATAGTCAGGAAATTTACTTCTCACCGCCTTGCAGATATCTCTCTCCACGACCAGTTCTTTAGGGCCAAAGGACGAGAGAAGCGTACCGATGTATTCCACAGAACCTTGAGCTACCCTGAAAGTGCCGGTAGATACGTCAAGGAATGCCGCACCGCACTGAGGTCCGTCAAAATTAAGTCCCGCAAGAAAATTGTGCTCATGGCTTTCGAGCATGCTCTCTCCGAACGCGATGCCGGGCGTCAGAATCTCCGTCACACCTCTTTTCACAAGCTTTGTCTTCACCAGTGCAGGGTCTTCCAACTGATCACAAATGGCGACCTTATATCCGGCACGGACGATTTTCGGGAGATATGATTCCAGGGCATGATGAGGGAATCCGGCCATTTCGGTAGTGCCTTTGTCTCCGTTGGAACGGCGCGTGAGCACCAGTCCGAGAAGTTTGCTTGCAAATACCGCATCATCCGAATATGTCTCATAAAAATCACCGACGCGATACAGAAGCAATGCCTCCGGGTGCTGCGCCTTAATACTGAAATACTGTTTCAGCAACGGTGTATCCTCTCCACTCTTAGCCATAAAGTAAATCTGAATAATTCACAAAATTAGTAAAATTATCCGTACCTTTGGACTCGTTATGGAAGATATCAAAAGACTGCTTATCATCACTTATTACTGGCCTCCGACCGGCGGTTCAGGAGTGCAGCGGTGGGTCAAATTCAGCAAGTATCTTCCTGAATATGGGTGGCAACCTGTCATCTATACCCCGGAGAACCCGGAACGGCTCGCTTACGACGACAGTCTGCTTAGGGACATCCCGCCGGAAGCGGAAATCATCCGTAGGCACATCTCCGAACCGTACAACTTCTACCGCAAGCTTTTCGGAAAAGGCAAACAGCAGGTCAATCCCTTAAGTTCCAACGACCGGTCATTCAAGTCACGGCTCTCCAGATGGCTCAGGGGCAACTTGTTTATTCCTGACCCGAGAGCCGGTTGGGTGCGACCATCAGCACGCTATCTGTGTAAATACCTCAAAGAACATCCGGTAGATGCCGTTATCACTACGGGACCACCCCAGTCAATGCATCTCATAGGAAGGGAGCTGAAACGTCGCACAGGCATTACATGGATAGCTGATTTCCGCGACCCATGGACTCAGATGTTCTATTACAAACACCTTAGTCTCAGCAGATTCGCAGACAAGAAACATCACAGGTTAGAACAGAGCGTACTGGACGAGGCGGATGCCGTCATAGCCGTATCTCCGTCCGTAAGGGACGACTTTGCGGCCCAGACATCCACGCCGGTAGAACTTATCACCAACGGGTTTGACCCTGATGATTTTCCTCCACAGCAGGACTGCGGCAAAGATGACGGGAAGTTCAGAATCGTACATACGGGTCTGTTTGCCGCTGACGGAAACCCTCTGAACCTCTGGGATGTCCTGGCATCCAGATG
>HF986287.1:43406-48365 GCA_000432655.1 Bacteroides sp. CAG:1060 | reverse complement strand
TGTTCTTCCGATCCGGACTTCGCATCCAGACTTGAAATCAGACTCGCAGGGAAGGCAGACGCGCAGATAACGGACGCAATCCGGGAAAGGGGGCTCGGAGGAAACCTTGTCAACCTCGGATATCTTCCTCACGAGAAAGTCGTGGAAGAGCAGCGCAATGCCAGCCTGCTGATATTGCCATTGAGGCAGGAGCCGGAATATGCCAAAGTGCTGCCGGGGAAAATTTTCGAATATCTCGCTTCCGGCAAGCCAATCCTTGGCATCGGTCAGGAAGACGGGGCGGCGGCGCTCATTCTGAAAGACGCAGGAGCCGGAAAGATGTTCGACTGGGACAAGCGGAGTGAATTGCTGGAATTTATAGACGACAAACACAACTCGAAAAAGAATATAGAGAAGTACAACAGGCGGGTATTGACTGCCGGACTTGTAGAACTTCTGGATAAGACAACCAAGAAATGAAGAAGAAAATCTTGCTTTATATCCTGTGCCCGATCGTGTTCTTTATGGCACTTTCATACGGATTCGTTCCGCAGGTTTTAGGAGGGAAAATTGTCAATCAGAGCGATATCTCCGGATGGCAGGGCATGTCACACGAAATGATGGAATGGAATGCGGCTCACCCTGATGACCAGACGGCATGGACAGAATCCATGTTCGGAGGCATGCCCACAACCACGATTCATGCTCCCACCAAAGGCGACTGGACGCAGTGGCTCTACAATCTTCTGATGACAGGCAAACGACCGGCCACATATCTTTTCATTTCTCTTCTGGGCGCGTGGCTTCTGATGCTCGCGTTCGGAGTACACCCACTGATAGCGATAGGAGGTGCCATCGCCGTAACTTTCTGCTCTTATAACCTCCAGATTATACAAGTGGGGCACAACACCAAGATGCAGGCCATAGCCTTCTTCCCATGGGTGCTTGCGGCAATTGCGTATGTATGGAACATAGCCCTGAAGAAGAAAAGGTGGCTGCCGTACACAGCTCTCGGCGCGGCGGGATTCGGACTTTTCCTGAGTTTCCAGGTCAAGGCCAACCACCCGCAAATAACATATTACCTCGCACTGGTAATCCTGCTGTACTCTATAGGCATGCTGATTTGGTACCTCTGCGACAGGCAGAGGCGTTCCGGCATCGGAAAGTTCCTCGCTTCCTGCGGGCTGTTTCTGGTTCTCGGATGCACCGGCATCGCCACCAACGCCATAAAACTTATTCCTACATACGAATATACACCTCATTCCATACGCGGTGGGAATCCGCAGGCCGAGGGTGGTGCATCCAAGGGTCTGGACATAGACTATGCGACTGCATGGTCTTACGGTTGGGAAGAACTTCCGAACCTTTTTATTCCCAATTTCAACGGAGGTTCGTCTTCAGGAGCAGTGAATCCGCGCAATTCGGAGACCTACGACCTGCTCAAACAGGCAGGACAGCCCAATCTCCGCGAGGTGTCGAAATCTCTTCCTCTCTACTGGGGCCCACAGCCGTTCACGGCGGGTCCTATGTATATGGGCGCGGTGACCGTGTTCCTGTTCCTGCTGGCGCTCATCTGCTACAAAGGAAAAGACAAATGGTGGATTATTGCGGCCTGCGTGCTTTCGGTCCTGCTTGCTTTAGGCAGTCACCTCATGTGGTTTACGAAGTTCTTTTATGACTTTGTCCCGTTGTACAACAAGTTCAGGACCGTATCAATGGCCCTGGTGATACTTCAGATATGTCTTCCACTGCTAGCATTCGTTTTTCTGGACCGTATGGTACGCAGCACCGAATCGGCAGATCTGTTCAAAAGGAAAGGCTGGATTGCATTCGCTATTTCCGGAGGATTCTGCCTTCTGTGCATATTGGCTCCGGGACTTGCCGGCGATTTCAGGGGTGCGACTGATGCAAACCTTCCGGATGTGTTGTCAGATTCTCTCGCCGCTGATAGAAAAAGCCTGCTGGTAGGAGATGCATGGAGATCGCTGCTGCTTATTGCCGGAGCATATCTTGTGCTGCTCTGGTCCTGCATCACACCAAAAGGTGCCGAAAGAACGTTCGAAACGCAGCCTCAAATGGGCGCTGCCCGCAGACGCACAGCCGCTTTGCTGGTATGCCTTCTGGTGCTTCTCGATCTGATTCCTCTGGATAAGAGATATCTCAACTCAGACCATTTCGTAACGCCAAAAACATTCTTCAGCCAATTCAACAAAAGGCCTGTAGATGAGATGATTCTTGAAGACAAAGATTTGTCATACAGGGTTTTGGATCTCACCGTGGATCCGTTCAACGACTCTCATCCTTCGTATTGGCACAAGAATATAGGAGGATATTCCCCGGCCAAGCTGCGCAACTATCAATCCTTTATAGAAAACACGCTTCAGAAAGAACTCGGAAGCGTAGCGGCAGCCATTTCGGGATGCAAGACTATCGATGAAGCGGAGGAGAAGATGCCTTATCTTGAAGGACTGGCATCCATGAATTGCCGCTATATAATAGTCGGTGAGGATATTGCACCGATAAAGTATAAATATGCAAGGGGCAATGCCTGGTTCACGGACTCCGCAGAAGGAAATATAAAGATGACATCCTATGCCCCGAATAAACTCACTTATGAATATGACTCTGCAACGGGCGGGCAGCTTGTGTTCAGCGAAGTCTATTATCCGGCAGGATGGTATTTGACTCTTGACGGAAAGGACAATCTGGATATCGCCCAATACGGAAATATCCTTCGCTGCGCGGAAGTTCCGGCCGGAAAGCACTCTTTGGAGATGCGGTTCGATCCGCCGTCATACCGAATCGGGGAAAACGTGTCCCGTTGCACATCAATAATCATACTCTTAGTGGTTCTGCTCTCGGTTATCGGAGTAGCCTTGCCTGAAACCATCAAAAAGAAATAGATGCAAACGCTTGTTCATGACACATTTACGACTCTTTTCGGAGGGAAAGGTCGTACCTACTCGTCCGCTGGAAGAATCAATCTGATAGGAGAACACACCGACTACAACGGAGGATATGTGTTTCCCGGCGCCATCGACAAAGGCATTACTGCCGAAATTAAGCCCAACGGCACTGCTCAGGTACAGTTGTATTCCATTGACTATAAAGCGTCCTGCTCTTTCGGGCTTGAAGAAAAAGATGCACCGCAGGAATTATGGGCCAGATACGTATTCGGCGTGTGCCGGGAAATTCTCAAAAGAGGAGGAGCCGTAAAGGGATTCGATGCGGTATTTGCCGGGGACGTGCCCTTGGGAGCCGGTCTTTCATCATCCGCCGCACTGGAAAGCTGCTTCGCATTCGGGCTGAACGATCTTTTTGAAAATGGGTTCGACCTGTTCGAACTTGCCCGCATCGGCCAGAATACCGAACACAATTATTGCGGAGTCAAATGCGGTATAATGGATCAGTTCGCATCGTGCTTCGGCCGCAAGGGACAACTCATAAGGCTGGATTGTAAAACTCTGGAGCATAAATATTATCCGTTTGACCCTGTAGGGTATAAGGTCGTGCTGGCTGATTCCTGCGTAAAGCATTCGCTTGCATCTTCGGCCTATAATCTCAGAAGGGAATCATGCGAAAGAGCGACAGAGGCCATCCAAAAGCGACATCCGGAAATAGAGTGCCTGAGCGATTGCAAGAGAGTTTGGCTGGAAGAAGTCCGCGGAAACATAAGTGAAGAGGATTTCATGCGCGCAGAATATGTCATAGGAGAAGTTCAGAGAGTTCTGGACGTGTGCGACGCCCTGGAAAGGCGCGACTACGAGACTGTGGGAGAAATGATGTACCAGACGCATTTCGGACTGAGCCGGCTTTACGAAGTAAGCTGCGAAGAACTTGACTTTCTCAACCGGATTGCACGCAGAACGGATGTGACGGGCTCCCGCGTGATGGGAGGAGGTTTCGGAGGGTGCACCATCAACCTTGTGCGGGAAGAGCTGTATGAAGGTTTCGTCCGGAGGGCAACGGAAGAGTTCCTCGCGAAGTTCGGACACGCTCCGAAATTCTACGATGTCGTGGTAAGTGACGGAGCGCGCAGGATAGACTAAAGTATATGACTTTCGGTCACTTTTTCTTATCTTTGCCGGGTTTGATTATTTAATCATTAATATTATAATAAATGACACAGAAAAAACTCGATTGGTCAAAGCTCTGGAAGACAGAGGATTGGCTTGCAGTATGGATCGGTTTTATCGTTATCATCATCGCATGTATAGCGGTTCTTACCAAAGCTTTTGACTTCTCAGCGCTGAAATTCTCCACCTGGTCTTTAGGAGAAGCACAAGCCACCAGTGCCACGCCTTTGGGACAACAGCTCGCAAGCGGAGCGTTTTGGGGCAAACTGGCATTGACATTCGGTGTCCTCGGGCTGCTTTTTACAATAGGTGTCAAGTTCCTTGGAACGAGCGCCAAAAAGTATATTCCGGCGTTTATAGGACTTTTTGTATTGGCAGTGGTAGTCCGCCTGATCAGTGCGGAATTCACCCTCAACCGTTATCTTGAATGGGCTTTCTGGGCTCTTATTATCGGACTTCTCGTATCCAATACCGTGGGCGTTCCTCAGTGGCTGCGCCCTGCCATCAAGACCGAGTTCTACATCAAGACGGGACTTGTAATCATGGGATTTTCGGTATTGTTCTCCAATATCGCCAAGTTCGGACTTTACGGTCTTGGAATAGCCTGGGTGGTAACTCCTATCGTGATCATATTCATGTGGTGGTTCGGCACCAAGGTCCTGAAGATGGATAACAAGCCGCTCGTCATAACCATGGCATCTGCAACCAGCGTCTGCGGAACTTCAGCTGCAATAGCTACCGGTGCCGCTTCCGGATGCAAGAAAGACGATCTTACAATGGCCGTATCCATCTCCATCATCTTTACTGTGCTTATGATGGTGTTTGAGCCTGTTATAATTCGCGCCTGCGGAATGTCGCCGATTATGGGAGGAGCCCTCACCGGCGGCACCGTGGACAGCAAACG
>HF986287.1:39925-43374 GCA_000432655.1 Bacteroides sp. CAG:1060 | reverse complement strand
GTGGCCGGTACGGCTCTTGGAGAAGAAGCTCAGACAGCCGCAGTGCTCGTGAAGTCCATTCAGAATATTCTGATCGGATTCGTAGCATTCTTCGTGGCACTGTTCTTCGCAACGAAGGTTGACAACAGCGGAATGCAGAAGGTAGGAGCATCGGAGATATGGACCCGCTTCCCTAAATTCATCATCGGTTTTTTCGTAGCTTCTCTGGTAGCATCATTCATCATTCAGCCGGTATTTGGCTCTGGTAGCGTATCCGCTATCAATAAGGTTCTCGACCAATACAAGAACTGGGCATTCGTTCTGGCATTCACAAGTATCGGTCTTGATACCAACTTCAAGGAAATCATCAAACAGATGCAGGGAGGTAAAGTCCTCTGGCTCTATGTCGTGGGACAGCTCTTCAACATCGTCCTTACATTTGCCATGGTGTGGTTCCTTCTTTCCGGAGTTGTGTTCCCTATTCCTACATTGGACTAAATCGTGGGAAAGATTGCTTCAAAGATATTCAAATTGGTCACCCTCATTTTCGGGGTGGCCGTTTTGATTTGTGCCATCTACCTTATGGCAACCGGAGCGGGGCTGCAGGAAGGTCTGGACTTCGGAGCCGGTGCGTATTACTACGCGGACATTCCGGAATTCCAGAAATTTCTCGCATGGGATGCTTTCCAGGAATCTCTCCCATATTGGATATATGTGGTGCTGTTTCTGGTATGGGGCGTACTTATGTATTTGTTGTGGAAATGGATTGACAGAAGAAAATGAGCAATTTGACGGAAAAATGCCGCGTCTGCGGAGAACAGCACACTGTTTCTTTTGACAATATAATCAATGCCGGCGGACACCCGGAACTTAAGGAGAAGGTGTCCAGCGGGGAATATTTCACATGGGAATGTCCTCACTGCGGAGCAAAGAACATCATCGGGGGAGTTCCCTGCCTGTACCATGACTCTAGCGAACATCTGATGGTGGTGCTTGCAGGTGGAGTGCTTAAAATCGATGATGTGCCGGAAGGATACACCTGCCGAATAGTGGACAGCGTCGGAGAACTGATTGAAAAAGTGAAAATTTTCAACGCCGGACTTGATGATGCGGTGATGGAGTTATGCAAATACATCACATGTCAGGAACTCAAGAAAGATGTCGTCCTCAAGTTCGTAAAGATGGACGGAGCGGACGGAGAGATAACTTTCGCCTATCCGCAAAACGGTGAAATGGAGATGATTGTCGTCGGGTTCAATGTCTATGAAGACTGCGCAGGAATCATTTCCCGCAATCAGGACCTGCAGGCATCGGCAAAGTCGGAAAAGCGCATCGACCGCGTTTGGATATCACAGCATTTCGCGTAAC
This sequence comes from Bacteroides sp. CAG:1060, assembly GCA_000432655.1. Classification (GTDB taxonomy): domain Bacteria; phylum Bacteroidota; class Bacteroidia; order Bacteroidales; family UBA932; genus Cryptobacteroides. The sequence goes on along the minus strand of HF986287.1, from coordinate 42,027 downwards.
TTTGCATCACACCACATAACATTAAAACAATGGAAAAGACTTGGAGATGGTTTGGCCGCAAGGACAAAATCACGCTTGAAATGCTGCGTCAGATAGGCGTAGAGGGGATAGTTACCGCGCTACACGAGGTTCCCAACGGAGAAATATGGACAGAAGAGGCTATTGCTGACCTTCGGGACTATATAGCTTCATACGGTATGCGCTGGTCCGTAGTGGAAAGCCTCCCGGTCTGCGAAGCCATAAAATATGCCGGACCGGAAAGGGATGAACTCATTCGCAAATACATCATCAGCCTCGAGAATCTCGGGAAATGCGGCATCAAGACGGTATGTTATAACTTCATGCCGGTGCTTGACTGGGCGCGCACGGATCTCGGACATTTGATGCCTGACGGCACAAGAGCCCTGTACTTTGACTACGCCCGGTTCGCTTATTTCGATATTCGGATTCTCTGCCGTGAAGGTGCGGAAAAGGACTATCCGGAGCATATCCTGCAGAAGGTGGAGGCTCTTGACAAGACCATGGACGACGCTGCCAGGCACGCTCTGGTGGATTCGCTGATTGTCAAAACGCAAGGATTTGTCAACGGTAACATCTCAGAGGGCGATACCGCCCCGGTAGCACACTTCAAGCAACTTCTTGCCCTCTATGACGGAATTGACAAAGACGCTCTCCGCGCCAACCTCGTATATTTCCTGAAGGCAATTATGCCGGTATGCGACAAGTACGGCATCAATATGTGTATTCACCCTGACGACCCTCCTATGCCTGTATTCGGACTGCCACGCATAGCCGGAAGCGCGGAAGATATAAGATTCATTCTTGATTCCGTAGATGATTTCCACAACGGTCTTACGTTCTGTGCGGGCTCATTGTCCGCCGGAGCCCACAACAATGTGGAAGCTATGGCAAGAGAGTTCGCCCCGCGGACACATTTCGTGCACTTGCGCACCTGCAAACTGCTTGAAGACGGCAATTTTGTGGAAGCGCCGCACTGCCACGGAAGAGTGAACCTCGTGGAACTCATCCGCATATTCGAAAAAGAGCCAAGGCTGCTTCCTATGCGCGTAGATCACGGCAGGGACATGCTCGGCGATGAGAACAAGGGCTATAACCCTGGATACGGGTTCCATGGACGCATGCTTGCCTTGGGACAGGTAGAAGGCATGATGTGCGCCGTACAAGATGAAATGTCACACAAACAGTAACCGATATGAATGAAATGTATTCTATAGCCGGTAAGGTAGCCGTAATCAGCGGTGCCGCCGGTGTCTTGGGAGGTTCTCTCGCCAGACATTTTGCATCTCAGGGAGCCGATGTGGTAGCTCTCGTTCATAGAGCGGAGCAGGTGGAGTCAACCCTGGAGACGCTGAGTGCCTTTGGAGGCAGGCCCTCAGCCTACTCATGCAACGTGATGGATACGGCAGAAGTAAAGAAAATTGCCGACACCATTGTAAAGGACTACGGCAAGGTAGACATTCTGATCAATGTGGCCGGCGGAAATGTAGCCGGGGCAAACGTGATGCCGGACCAGAATTTCTGGGATATGAAGCTGGAAGACTGGGACAAGGTCCTGTCCCTTAATCTCAACGGAACAGTATATCCGTGCCACGTGTTCACGGAAGTGTTCGCAAGCCAAGGGTATGGATGCATCCTCAACATATCTTCAATGGCAGCATACGATGCCCTCAGCCGAGTAGCCGGATATGGTGCCGCCAAGGAAGGAGTATCCAATTTCACCCGTTGGCTCGCAGCCGAAATGGCCATCAAATACGGAGAGAAAATCCGCGTCAACGCACTTGCACCGGGATTTTTCATCGGCAAGCAGAACAGAGCCGCCCTCCTCAACGAAGACGGTTCGCTCACGGACCGCTCGATAAAAGTAATAGCAAAGACGCCAATGCGCAGATTCGGAGATATAACTGAACTTAACGGAGCGGCGCAGTTCCTCTGCAGCGATGCCGCAAGTTTCGTCACCGGCGTCATCCTCCCTGTGGATGGTGGATTCAGCTCTTTCAGCGGAGTCTAAAGATCCACTGAAAATATAACTGCTACACTATGCCGGCTCGCTGGATTGGGATCATCCCCTAACAGTGAGCCGG